>DATFAE010000034.1:0-28831 GCA_035254945.1 Arthrobacter sp.
CCGATGGTGAGGTTGGGAACGAAGTGGTTGTCCATCACGTCAACGTGCACGGCGTCAGCATTGCTGATGCGGTGCAGTTCGGCTTCGAGGTTGACGAAGTCGGCGGAGAGGATGCTCGGGTTGATGCAGCATTGCGTCATGGGTGAACCTTTCACTGGTCAGGCCTTTTTGCGGATCAGGGCGAGGAACATGGCATCGGTGCTGTGGACGTGTGGCCAAAGCTGGGCGGTCAGCCCATGTCCGGCGCCCAGGTTGCCGGTGAGGCTGACACTGTCCAGCACCGCCCCGGCGTCCAGGAGTTCGAGGTCGTCACGTTTCCGCAGTGCGTCAGTGACGACGGCGGTAGTTTCTGCCGGGTGCGGCGAGCACGTCACGTACGCCACCACTCCCCCGGGGCGGACGGCTGCCAAAGCCGACTTGAGCAGGTCGCGCTGCAATGGTCCCAGGTCCGCGAGGTCCTTGGGGGTGCGGCGCCAGCGGGATTCGGGGCGGCGGCGGAGCGCACCGAGCCCGCTGCAGGGGACATCCACCAGCACCCGGTCGAAGGATTCGGGCTGTTCGGTGCCGACGTCCCGGCCATCGCCGGTCCTGACCCGCCAGGTGTCCTTCGGGACGGCGGACAGGGCCTGGCTGACGAGTTTCGCCCGGTGCGGCGCGGGTTCGTTCGCGAGGAGCGTGGCGCCCTTGGCTTTGGCCAGGGCACCCAGCAGGGCGGCTTTTCCGCCGGGGCCGGCGCACAGGTCGAGCCAGGATTCGGGCCTGTCGGCGTGATCCAGGTCCACGGCGGCCAGCGCACGGGCCACCAGCTGCGAGCCCACGTCCTGGACCCTGGTGGTGCCTTCCCGCACCGAGGCCAGCCGGCCGAGGTCGCCGCCGCTGGAGAGGGCAGAGCCTTCCACCAGTTCGCCGGGGGTGGCCCCGTTTTCGAGGGCTTCGTCGAGGCTTCCCAGTCCTGGCAGGGCCACGAGGTTGACCACCGGGGCCGCGTTGTCGGCTTCCAGAAGGTCGTTGATTTCGGCGGCGGACCGCCCGTGGGCCACCAGCGACTGGCGCATGGCGCGGACGATCCATTCCGGGTGCGCGTGCCTGATGGAAGCAACCTTGGTTTCGTCGCTTTCGCCGGCAACCAGCAGGTCCAGCCATTCCTCAAGGGTGTGCGCGGCGACCTTCCGGAGCACGGCGTTGATCAGTGCGGACGGACCGGCGCCGATCACTGCACGGGCCAAGCCAACGGTCTGGTCCAGGGCGGCGTGGGCAGGTACGCGCATGGCCAGCAGCTGGTGCGTGCCGATGCGCAGGGCATCGAGGATGGCGGGATCCAGCTGCTCCAGCGGCCTGTCGACGCAGCGTGCCAGGACGGCGTCGTAGGTCCCCTGGCCGCGGAGGGCGCCGTAGCTCAGTTCGGTGGCGAATCCGGCGTCGCGTTTGTCCAGTCCGTGATGCCGGATCCGGGCCGGAAGCACCAGGTTGGCATAGGCGTCCTCGGCGGCGACGGCGCGCAGGACTTCGAAGGCCACCAGCCGGGCGGGATCAGCCCGGCGGGTCCGCTGCGCCGGCGCGTTTTCGGTGAAGCTCCGCTGCGAGGGCCGGTTGCGTTCCCGGCCCTGGGCGTTGCGCTGGCTGCTGTCCCGCTTTCCGCCGGCGCCGCGGCCGCGCTGTGAGCCGCTGCTGCGCTGCCCGTCGCCGCCGGCGTTTCCGCCGCGGCCGGAGCCGCCTGTGTTTCCGCCGGACATGCTCATTCGAACACCACGCTTTCCAGTGTTGCCATGCCGCGGGCCCAATCGGCCGCGGCCATCATCTTTTTACCGGCGGGCTGGATCCGCGTCAGCTCCACCGCGTGGGAGCCGGTGCCCACGAGGACGTTCTTGCCGTTGAGCATCAGCGCTCCGGGTGCGACGTCCACGGTGTCGGGGCGGAGCCGGACAGGCTCCAGCTTGACCCGCTGTCCGTCGAGGGTTGTCCAGGCGCCGGGCTCGGGGGTGACCCCGCGGGCCCGCCGCCCGATGGCCAACGCGGGCTGCTGCCAGTCGAGCCGGCCGTCGTCAAGGGTCAGTTTGGGTGCGAGGGAAACGTCTCCCTGCTGCGGTTGCGGGGCAGCCTTGCCGGCGTCGACGGCGGACAGGGTCTGCGCCAGGAGCACGGCACCGCTGTGGGACAGCCGTTCGAGCAACTGCCCGGCGGTGT
This sequence comes from Arthrobacter sp., assembly GCA_035254945.1. GTDB lineage: Bacteria > Actinomycetota > Actinomycetes > Actinomycetales > Micrococcaceae > Arthrobacter. The sequence continues at coordinate 2,185 of DATFAE010000034.1, forward strand.
CCTCGGGGCCGACGCTCTCAGTCAGGGTTCCGAACACCGGCCCGGTATCCAGGCCGGCCTCCAGCTGGAACGTCACTGCGCCCGTGACGTCGTCCCCCGCGATGACCGCGCGCTGCACCGGGGCCGCGCCGCGCCAGGCCGGCAAAAGGGAGAAATGCAGGTTGATCCACCCGTGCCTTGGAACGTCCAGGGCAGCCGGAGGAATCAGTCCCCCGTAGGCAACAATGGCCGCAACGTCCGCGTTGACCGCAGCGATCCTTGCGGTCACGTCCGCATCCACCCTGGCGGCATGAATGACGTCAATGCCCAGTTCGGCGGCGCGCTGCGCAACGGGCGACGGCGTCAGCACGCGTTTGCGTCCCACCGGCGCGTCCGGACGGGTCAGCACGGCAACGACGTCGAAGCCCGCCCCAACGAGGGCGTCCAGCGACGGGACGGCAACCGCCGGGGTGCCGGCAAAGAGAACCCTCATTCAGCAGTACCGGGAGCGGTGGCACCAAAGCCGGCGCCGCCGAAGCTGGCCCCGCCGAAACTGGACCCGACCGTCTTGGCCCGCTTCGCCGTCGTACGCTCCGTGATGGCGTCATAGTTGGCGTTGCGGATGGAGCGCAGGGCCTTCTTCCGGTCCTCGCCCTCCAGCCGGTCCGTATAGAGGATGCCGTCAAGGTGGTCAGTCTCGTGCTGGAAGCAGCGGGCCAGCATGCCCTCGCCTTCCACGGTGACGGGATGGCCGTGGAGGTCCACGCCGGTGACCTTGGTGGCCCGGAAACGGCGGACGGGGAATCCCAGGCCGGGGATGGACAGGCAGCCTTCCACCTCGTCCGGCTGGTAGTCGTCGCTGTTTTCCAGGACAGGGTTAATGATGTGGCCATCCACGCCGCCGACGCGGTAGGTGAAGACCCGCTGGCTGACACCGATCTGCGGCGCGGCGAGGCCGGCACCGTCCACGTCTTCCATGGTCTCGGTCATGTCCGCCACCAGCTTGGCCAGCTCAGGCCCGAACTCCGTCACGGGATCGGCCACTGTGCGAAGCACAGGATCACCGATGATGCGGATATTCAGAATGGCCATGTGCTGTCTTTCCTCACGGTTGGCGGATTGGGAACCTATCCAGTTTAGGCGGTAGGCAGGAGGCTAGGCGGTCCGGGCCGGGACGGGCGGCGGTGCGATGGGAAGCAATGCTGTTCCGGCACTGATGGTGTCGGCGGAAAGCTCCCAGACGCGCCGCAGCGCGCAGAACTTCCACCAGTGGTGTTTCAGGACGTCCGGGTTGGCACGCACCGGGCGCACTTCCGTTTCGCCGATGGCCACCGCCAGCAGGACAGGGTTCTCGCCGTATTTCCAGGCCTCCCAGTCTCCTGCGACGGGGTCCACGAGGCTTTCTTCCGCCTTCATGCCGGCCACGAGCTGCATGACCACCTTGTCGTCGAGGGGCTTGACGGTTCCATCCCGCGTGGTGCCCTTGGTCTTGTAGTCGATGAGGCAGATCCGGCCGTTGATCTTCGCCACCAGGTCCAGCGTGCCGGCGTAGCCCACTGACTTGTTCCAGACCGTGATTTCCGGAGCGATGGGCTCCACCCGGTACAGCTCCCACCATTCGTCGAACCGCACCGCAAAGGCTTCCTCACCGTTGGCGGCCAGGGCCTCGCGGGTTTCCTTCATGGCATGCGGCCGGCCCAGGGCACGGAGTGCCACCTGCTCGCAGTAGTTGTGGACGCGGTCCCCACGCTTGGCGGCTTCGTCACGGTAGGTTTCGGCGGCCTTCGCTGCCCGGTTGACCGCCTGCCGGATCTTCGCCGGACTCCCGAGGCAGTCGGCAAGCAACGGATCCTTGGCCAGGCTGCTTGCCCCCATGTAGCCAAACCAGCCGTCCAGTCCGTGCGGCTGCTGTCCGATCACCGTGGTGATGGACGGGACAGTGAAGGGCTCTGACGTGGACCGCGCGTACATGCGGCCGTATTCGGTGGCGTGGGCAAGAAGCGGAGCAGTCATACAAAGACTCTTTCACAAGGGGCTGACAGAATGGCCGGCGCGGAAACCCGGGCACAAAAAAGGCCCGCTCCCGCTCGCGGGGAGCGGAAACGGACCTGATATCGGTGGGCGATACTGGGTTCGAACCAGTGACCTCTTCGGTGTGAACGAAGCGCGCTACCACTGCGCCAATCGCCCCGATGCATTTGAATGCTAGCCCACCCCGCGCCGATTCGGAAATCGGCCGGCACGGCACCGGGCGCACAGCCCGAATTACAGTCCTGTAATTCGCAAATTTGCCTAGAATCCGGGGATCCAGGGCCATAAGCGCACTGCCGGTCACCCCCGATTTGGAGAATCCCTGAACCTCCTATAGAGTTCTTACTCGTTGGAACGCGAGGAAATGCCCAAACGGCGCGGAATCAAGCCAACAAATGCGGACGTAGCTCAGCTGGTAGAGCACCACCTTGCCAAGGTGGATGTCGCGAGTTCGAATCTCGTCGTCCGCTCGCAGGACACTGTCACGGCAAAGGCTCTTACGAACCGGCGCTTACACGGTGGGTTGGCCGAGAGGCGAGGCAGCGGCCTGCAAAGCCGTATACACGGGTTCGAATCCCGTACCCACCTCGGTGAAAACCATGGTTTCCGGTTCATCCCGGATGGCAATGGGCGATTGGCGCAGCGGTAGCGCGCTTCCCTGACACGGAAGAGGTCACTGGTTCGATCCCAGTATCGCCCACCAAGCGAGGAAACTTGCTTCATGCAATACGCACGGCCCCGGCCGGAACGTGCTCATACGCGGACGTAGCTCAGCTGGTAGAGCACCACCTTGCCAAGGTGGATGTCGCGAGTTCGAATCTCGTCGTCCGCTCTCTTCTTACAAATTGCATATCCCAAAAGACCGGTCTTCCGGTTCCGGGCGATTGGCGCAGCGGTAGCGCGCTTCCCTGACACGGAAGAGGTCACTGGTTCGATCCCAGTATCGCCCACAGCAGCAGCTCCGCCGGAGCTGCTTTTTTATTGCCCTGAACGGTTGCCGCCTACACCGCCGGAACGGTCGGCGGCTTTACAGAATCTGTCACAGCACCTTGGCACCTCCAGGAGACGGGGCTAGGATCGGTTGCGGAGGAGCGCACTGGCTCCGCGACTGAAGGGAGGTGCTCGTGGGACTGATTGACGATCTTAAGGGCAAGGCTAAAGGTCTTATCCATGGCAACGAGCAGGCCATCAAGGACGGCATCACGAAAGCCGGCGATTTCGTCGACACGAAGACCGGCGGCAAGTACGCAGGTCATGTGAACAAGATCCAGGATGGCGCTTCCAAGCTCGTCGACAAAAACGGAACGCCCGGCCAGGCACCTGCCAGCGAGCAGGTCCCGCCGGTCAGCCCGGTTCCGCCGGTACCGCCGGTCGACAAGGCTCCGTAACAAGGATTTGGCCAGGGCTTTGCCCTAGCACGTCAAGGGGGCGCGGGTCCCGCCGGGAGGCGGCACCCGCGCCTTTGGCGTTTAACCCCGCTTCCAGGCATCCGGGCTGCTGGCACTCACCCTCTTTTTCGGCGTCGGCGTGCTCTCTCCTGGCGTTCCGAGGTTCCGGTGACCCTCGCGTGGTCCGTGCCGGGGGCTGCACTGCCGGCCGGAACGGGAACGGTCGACGCCGGTTGGCCGCCGTCGGGGCTTTCCTGGTGACCGGGTTGGAGGCAGTCTGATGGTGAGCACCGCCGTCGTGGGCTGCTTTGGCCGGCGAAACCCGGAATGCAGGCCAACCCGGCGGCGTGTCCGTGCCGAAGTGCCCCATTTAGGCCGGGAAACCCAGCAGCCGATAGGGCCTGCCCCAATCTCTAGGACGGCTCGTGGTTCTGGCCCTCCCGGGCCAGCGCAGTCAGGCGGGAAACGGCGCGGTAATACTTCTTGGTATACCCGCCGTGCATCATCTCGTCAGTGAACAGCTTGTCAAAGGGAACCCCGCTGGCCAGGATGGGCACGTCCTTGTCGTACAGCCGGTCCGCGAGCACCACGAAGCGCAGCGCAACGGCCTGCTCGGTGATGGTTTCAACGTTGCGCCACACTACGCCGTCGATTCCGTCGATGAGCTTCCGGTAGCGGCTCGGGTGCACGCCGGCCAGGTGGTTGATCAGCGTGCTGAACTCGTCCTGCGCCACGGTCCTGCCGTTGAACTCGGCCTTCATCTGGGCGGAGAGCTCGCTGTTCTTCAGCGGCGCCGGCGGCGTGGGCAGGCCACGGTGGCGGAAGTCCTCACCGTCGATCCGGATCACCTCAAACTGGTCCGCGAGGACCTGGATCTCACGCTGGAAGTCGACGGCGGCAAAGCGGCCGTCGCCCAGCGAGCCCGGCAGGGTGTTGGACGTCGCAGCCAGTTTCACGCCGGCGTCGGCCAGTTCCCGCATCAGCCGGGACATCAGCACGGTGTCGCCCGGATCGTCCAGCTCAAATTCATCGATGCACACCAGCTTGTAGTGGCTGAGTGCCTCCACCGTTTTGCGGAACGAGAGGGCGCCCACCAGGTTGGTGTACTCCACAAAGGTACCGAAGGCCTTCGGCCCCGGGGAGGCGTGCCACAGCGATGCCAGCAGGTGGGTCTTGCCCACGCCGAAGCCGCCGTCAAGGTATATCCCGGCGCGGGAGGTGTCTTTCCTGGCAAAGAGCTTCTTGAACAACCCACCGCCGTTACCGGCTCCCACTCCGTGCGCAAAGCCCTCCAGTTCCCGGACTGCGTGGGCCTGGCTGGGCTGGTTGGGGTCCGGACGGTAGCTGGCGAAGGAGACCTGGCCGAACCGCGGCGAAGGATAAAAGCCCTTGAGGAGCTCGTCCACCGAAACTGCCGGGGTGCGGGCGGCAAGCTGTTCGATCTGTACCAAGGTGGTCCGTTCTGCTGGTGGGTTGTCCCAGAAAGGATACCGGCAATGCGGCACGGCTTCCCCGCGAAAGCGCGGACCTGCAACGGAGCGTGACGAAGGCCATATTTCCCTCTATTAACACAACAGCGGATTTCGCTCCCCGCCGTAGCTAGGGTGGAAGCAGGTTCCCAGCATCCTCCTGCAGGTCCGCCGTACGTTTCAATGAAAGGCCATCACCTTGTCCTACCCAGTTGAACAGAACGAGAAGTTCGCCGCCTACGCCTCCCCCGGGCGCCTGGTTTCCACCGAATGGCTCGCAGCCGCCCTTGAAAGCGGCGCCGTGGCCGACGGAAAGCTGGTGGTTGTCGAGTCCGATGAGGACGTCCTGCTCTACGAAACGGGCCACATCCCCGGAGCAGTCAAGATCGACTGGCACACAGACCTCAACGATGAGGTGACCCGCGACTACGTGGACGGCCGGGCCTTCGCCGCCCTGGCCGCAGCCAAGGGCATCTCCCGCGACAGCACCGTGGTCATCTACGGCGACAAGTCCAACTGGTGGGCAGCGTACGCCCTCTGGGTCTTCACCCTGTTCGGCCACGAGGACGTCCGTCTTCTCGACGGCGGCCGCGACAAGTGGATCGCCGAAGGCCGGGCAATGAGCACGGAGACGCCGGCTCCGGCCCCGGGCGACTACCCGGTGGTGGAACGCAACGACGCCCCCATCCGCGCCTTCAAGGACGACGTGCTGGCACACCTAGGCAAGCCCCTGATCGACGTCCGCTCCCCCGAGGAATACACCGGACAGCGCACCCACATGCCGGCCTACCCGGAGGAGGGCGCGCTCCGCGGCGGCCACATCCCCACGGCGGCGTCCATTCCGTGGGCGCGCGCTGCAGCACCGGACGGCACGTACCGCAGCCGCGATGAGCTTGAAGCCCTTTACCTCGGCGAGGCCGGCCTGGCCGCAGGCGATGACGTGGTTGCCTACTGCCGGATCGGCGAGCGTTCCAGCCACACCTGGTTCGCCCTGAAGTACCTGCTCGGCTTTGACTCCGTCCGCAACTACGACGGGTCATGGACAGAGTGGGGCAACGCCGTCCGCGTCCCCATCGTCAAGGGTGCGGAGCGCGGCTCCGTCCCGGCGTAAGCTGGAGTAGATGACTACTCATGACCTGCCCGCCTCTCTGGCGCAAATCGTGGACGACTTCCAGGCGCTGACCGAGCCCGAGCGGCTGCAGCTGCTCCTGGAGTTCTCGCGCGAACTTCCGGAGTTGCCGGACCGCCTGAAGGACCACCCCGAACTCCTTGAGCAGGTGGTTGAATGCCAGTCGCCGCTGTTCCTGACCATCGAGACGGAACAAAACGGTGCCGGCCCGGCCGAAGCCGTGCGGCTCTACTTCAAGGCGCCGCCCGAAGCCCCCACCACGCGGGGTTTTGCAGGCGTGCTCCATGAGGGACTCGACGGTCTCAGCGCGGACGAAATCCTGGCAGTTCCCGACGACATGCCTGAACTGCTGGGGCTCACCCGCGCCATCACGCCGCTGCGGATGCGTGGCATGACTGCCATGCTGGGCCGCATCAAGCGCAAGGTCGCCGCCTCGTCGCGGCTGCACAGCTAGGCAGCCAGCCAAGGCAGATGGCACGCAAAAGCACATCCCCGGGAACGCCGGCCACCGCGGTACTGACTGCGGCCGGCGTTCCCTTTGTGCTGCACCCGTACACCCACGATCCGTCCGCTGCCAGCTATGGCGCCGAGGCAGCCGAAGCCCTGGGCATCGACCCTGCCCGGGTGTTCAAGACGCTGATGGTGGAGGTGGAAGGCCGCCTGGCAGTGGGCGTGGTTCCGGTCAGCGGAAACCTTGACCTGAAGGCCTTCGCGGCCGCCTTGGGCGCCAAGAAGGCCGCCATGGCGGACCCGAAGGCTGCCGAACGCCGGACCGGCTATGTGCTCGGCGGAATCTCGCCGCTGGGCCAGCGCCAGCCCTCACCCACGGTCATTGACGGCAGCGCCGTTGCCCTTGAGACCTTGCTGGTTTCGGGTGGCCGGCGCGGGCTCGACATCGAACTGGCGCCCGCGGACCTCATCCGCCTGACGTCCGCCGTGACGGCACCGATCGGTACCGCCCAGGCCTAGGAGCGTCCAGGCTGCCCGACGGATCCGGTCTGGCCGGGGTTGACCCTCGGAGCCAGCTGCTGCCGCAGCCACGCTTTGACCAGCCGCTCCCAGCGGTCGGGGTCCACATTCCATTCCTTCGTGTGCCGGGCGTGGTTGAACGTTTCGAAGGTGACCATTTCCGGGTTCCGCTCGGCCAACAGGGCGGACGGGCCATAGGGAACATACTCGTCGTCCACGCTGTGCACAATCAGGGTGGGCGTGCGCAGCTCAACAGCGCGGGAGACCCAGTCCATCGCTTTCAGGTCCACCGGCGCCGACAGGCCCGTGAGCCGGCGTCCCAGCGGATGGCCCAGCATCAGCTGTCCGTAGCGTCCCACCAGGGACGGGATCCTGTTGAGTTCGGCGTGATGGGCCAGGACGTTAACCCAGTTGATGACGGGGGCATCCAGGACCATGGCCCGGATCAGGTGCCGGTACCTGGACAGGTCCGCCGTCTGCAGGCAGATGGCGCCTCCCATGGACCAGCCGAAGAGGACAATCTCCTCGGCCCCGTTCGCCAGTGCATACTCGATGGCCGCCTCAATGTCACGCCATTCGGTGGATCCCAGGCCATAGCGTCCGTCGTCCGCCGAAGGCGCCAGGCCGTCGTTGCGGTAGGAGACCAGCAGGCTGGTCAGTCCGAGTTCCAAGGCGGGGCCGACGGCCCGCAGGGCCTCCTGGCGTGTGGCGCCGCGGCCGTGGACCATCACCGCCCAGGTGCGCGATGTGCCGCCCGCCCGGACCAGCCACGCAGGTGCCTGCCCGCCGTCAACCTCAATCAGTACGTCCTCGGCGGGGAGGCCGACGGCGGCCGGGTCCGGATGGATGGCACCGCTCCACCAGCCGCGGTGTGCGGTATTAAGGTCACCGCTGTAGACGGCCTCGACTTCGCGGAGCACGGTGCGCTCCGCGGGTGAGTACGACACGATGCGGCCGATGCGGGCGTGGCCCGTGCCGCCGTCGAAAAAGAGGCCGTACACGCCGTCCACGGTGGTGTCCGGGGTTGCCGCGAGGATCACCTGCTGGCCCTCGCCTTCGCGGATCACGGCCAGCACTTCCTGGTCCGCCACCCTCCGCGGTGCAGGTGTGATCACCCGCCGTGCGAAGTACAGGGCCAGTGCTGAGGACCCGGTGGCAAGCAGGCCGGCCACGGCCCCGCCGCCGATGATGCCGCCGATGGCCCATTTGGCCCGGAGCGACATCCCGCCGTCGGCAGCAGGGACAAGGGCGGCCGTTGGAGCAGGGGTCCGTGTAGAAGAAGCCATGGGTCCATTCTTACTGCCAACGGCCCGTCGGCCATATTCCGCCACTCAGCCGCCGGGCAGCGCGCGGCCGGCCGCACCGCGGCAAATGGATGCAGCGGCAGATGCACAGGACTAGGCTGATGGCATGAGCGATCCCATCGTCATCCTGACCGAAGAACCCCTGGGCGCGGACGACCGCGTCAACATAGAACGCCTGGTGAACGGGGCGGAGTCGCGCCTTGTAGTGCTGGTGCCGGCCAACACGGAACGGCACCTGCTGGTGGATTTCCTGGAGCATCTGTCGCTGCTGGAGATTTCCAAGGCCTTCCGGGAGCTGACCAGCCACGCCCCGGATCCGGCGTCGGAACGCGCGGAGGCGGCCGAGACCCTGGCGGTATCACTGGCAGCCCTTGAGGGGCTTGGTGCCGGCGTGACCGGAGAGATCGTGGAAGGTGGAGCCGTCAAGGGGCTGGTGGCCAAGGTCAAGGAGCTCGGGGTCACGCAGGCCGTAGTAATCACGCGCCCGCACGCCGTGTCAGACACTTTCCACACCGACTGGGCCAGCAAAGCGCAGGACCAGCTGGGCATCCCCGTTCTGCATCTCTACGCAGGCTCGGGATTTATCGGTGACTCCTGAGCGTTGAACATGCCATGAGCATCTTCGGAAACAAGGTATTTGGCAACAAGGCAACAGACGCCGCACTGGACAAGCTGCCCGCCGACCATCCCGCGGACGCGGGCGTGAAATCGGACGCGCAGTGGCGGCAGGAACTCACCCCCGAGGAATACCACGTGCTCCGCCAGGCCGGCACCGAGCGGCCCTTCACCGGCGAATACTGGGACACGCACACGGCCGGTGTCTACCAGTGCCGCGCCTGCGGAAGTGAGCTCTTCACCAGCAACGAAAAGTTCGATTCGCATTGCGGGTGGCCGTCCTTCTGGGCTCCGCTGGCGGAAGGCACCGTCCGCTATATCCACGACCGGACCCTGGGCATGGAGCGCATCGAGGTGCGCTGTGCCACCTGCGATTCACATCTGGGGCACGTTTTCGAGGGCGAAGGCTATGCCACCCCGACCGACCAGCGCTTCTGCATCAACTCCGTTTCGCTCAAGCTCGTGCCACGCGGTGAGCAAGACCGCGACCAGGAGCAGGGAGCGCAGAAGGACGGACAGGAACAGGCCGGGACAGACTCCTGAACTGGGGCGACTCCGGTTCAGCAACGGCGAGCGCTGAAGCTGGACCGGTTGTTCCCGCATCCGAGCAAGAGATTTTCTTATGCTCGGCCGTATTTTGGGTTAGGACATCTGGTTGCTTGCTACGCTCGCCGTAGATGCCCAAGCAACCAGAAAGGCTGCATCCGATGACCGAAACCGTGACCATCGCCCCCGCCAGGATTTCCGCCGACAATCCGGGCTGGCTCCGGCTCAAGACCGCCGCGGCATCACTCCAGCTGCTGCAGGCGCAGGACGGATCGGTCCCGAGCACTGACGGGCACGCAGCCGCGGCAGGCCACGTTGCGGACATCGTGGAATCCATCGGGGAACTGGCGCCCCTGTTCCCGCACGATGCCGCCTACCTCGCCGCAGTCAGCGACGACTTCCGGGCCTGGGCCGAGGCCGGCTTCGGCGTTCCGGACTTCCTGGCCTCGCTGCTGTCCTTCCAGCCGCAGGAACAGCGCGAGGACGGCCTGCAGCACCTGGTGGTCTTCCCCATGTACACCCAGAACGGCAGCAGCAGCCGGCTGGTCGAGGCGGTGCTGATCGAGGTCATCTGGCCGGAGTTCATCGCGGCCCTGGAGGCCGGAGACTACTCCAACCGTCTCTTTGTGCCCATCCGCTTCCTGGACTTCACCCCGGGGTACAACACCAACTCGGCGGTCCTGTTCCCGGAGACCGTGGCAGTCCGCGAGACGCCCACCTTCACGTGGGGCGCCATCTTTGCAGACCGCGAGGCGGCCCGGTTCCGCCGCGTCCTGCGCGCGGCCGCGGACATCACGTCCCTAGAGCTGCCGGCCGGTGCCGTTGAGCTCCTCCAGGACCAGGAGCTGACCGAAGCCACCTTTGTCATGTGGGACCTGATCCACGACCGGACCCACATGCGCGGAGACCTGCCCTTTGACCCGTTCATGATCAAACAGCGCATGCCGTTCTTCCTCTACTCGCTGGAAGAGCTCCGCTGCGACCTCACCGCCTTCCGCGAATCCGTCCGGATTGAGAAAGACGACCACGCCGGCCCGGAGGCACGCAGGCACGCGAAGCTGGTCCAGTACGCCATCATCTTCGACCGGATCTTCCGCTTCGCCATCACCGGCACCCGGGTCCGCAACTACGACGGCCTGGGCGGCCAGCTGCTGTTCGCCTGGCTGCACCAGCAGCACGTGCTGCACTGGACGGACAGCAGGCTCAGCATCGACTGGGACCAGGTGGCAGAGGCCGTCATCGCCCTCGGCGCCAGGATCGACGAACTGTACTGGCGCTCCATCGACCGGCCCAAAACGGCCCACTGGCTCGCCGCGTACCAGCTGATCTCCGGAACGGTCACCCCCCACCCGGCATCCGTCTGGGCAAAGGGTCCGCAGGCCCTCCCGCTGGACGGACCTCCGCGCGGCCTGACGGACCAGGTGCTGGACGACGAATTCCCGCTGTCCATGTTCTACGAAGCCCTTGAGAAGAAAATGCGCCCGGTCATCGAATCCACTGCCGGCATCACCGGCACTTCCGCCCTGTGAGTGAAGACCGCGTGGGTACGGCCGGCGCTCCCAACGGTGCCGCGGCGCTGAACGTCCTGGTCACCGGCGGCAGCGGCGCCACCGGCGTCGCGGTGGCGGGTGCGCTGCGACGCGCTGGCCACCGGGTCTTTACCGCCGGCTCGGACCGGGCCCGCATCGAAGCGGCCGCAGCGCAGGCGGGCGACGGCGTCACACCCCTCGTGTGCGATCTCGCCGACCTGTCAGCGGTCCACCGCCTCCGGGAGACCCTCGCGGGCACCGCCGGGCGGATGGATGCCGTCATCCACCTGGTGGGCGGCTGGCGCGGAGGGCAGGGCATTGCAGACCAGAGCGACGACGACTGGGACTTCCTGGAGCGCGGCGCCATCACCACGCTCCGGAACGTGTCCCGTGCCTTCTATGACGACATCGCCGCCTCCGGAACCGGCAGGTTTGCCATGGTCTCCTCCACCGCGGTTGCCAATCCGACGGCGGCGTTGGCCAGCTACGTCGCGGCCAAAGCCGCCGCCGAAACCTGGACCATGGCCATGGCGGAAGGCTTCAGCCGCTCCGGCTCCGGCACTGAAGAGCCTCACGCTGCCGCCGTCGTCCTGGTGGTCAAGGCGCTGGTTGACGCGGACCTGCGCCGGAAGCAGCCGGAACGGACGTTTCCCGGTGCCACCGACGTCGATGACCTGGCTGCCGCCGTCGCAGGCCTGTTCAGCCGCCCCGCGGCTGAGCTGAACGGCCGCAGGCTGCTGCTGGCCACCTGACCTCCCTAGACTGAAAGCGTGAACAAAGCCATGACAACCACAGCCGAATCCGGCACGCACACCGCCGGCCGACTCCATGACCCGTCCGTCCGCGGGTTCGCGTCGGACAACTATTCAGGCGTCCACCCCGAAGTCCTGGCCGCCCTCGCGGCAGCCAACGAAGGCCACCAGGTCTCCTACGGCGAGGACGACTACACGGCGCGGCTCCACGAACTCCTCGAAGACCATTTCGGGACCGGCATCGAAAGCTTCCCGGTGTTCAACGGAACCGGCGCCAATGTCCTGTCCCTCCAGTCGCTGCTGCCCCGCTGGGGCGCCGTCATCTGCGCCTCCACCGCCCACATCAACATGGACGAGAACGGCGCGCCGGAACGGATCGGCGGAATCAAGCTCCTGGGCGTCCCCACCCCGGACGGGAAGCTGACGCCGGAGCTCATCGACCGCGAAGCGTGGGGCTGGGGCGACGAGCACCGCGCCCAGCCGCTGGCTGTCTCCATCACCCAGACCACCGAGCTGGGCACCTGCTACACGCCGGCTGAAGTCCGGGCCATCGCCGACCACGCCCACGCACGCGGCATGAAGCTCCACATGGACGGGGCGCGGCTGGCCAATGCGGCGGCCCACCTTCAGGTGCCGCTGAGGGCATTCACGCGCGACGCCGGGGTGGACATCCTGTCGTTTGGCGGCACCAAGAACGGGCTGCTGTTTGGCGAGGTGGTGGTCGCCCTGAACCCCGAGGCTGCCCACGGGCTGGTCTACCTGCGCAAGATGAACATGCAGCTTGCGTCGAAGATGCGGTTTTTGTCGGCGCAGTTCATCGCACTGCTGGAGGATGGCCTCTGGCTCCGTTCGGCATCCCACGCCAACGCCATGGCCGCCCGCCTGCGCGCGGCGGTGGAAACGATCGAGGGTGTTGAGCCGACCCAGAAAACAGAATCCAACGGCGTGTTCGCCGTCCTGCCCGAGGGCGTCGCTGACAGGCTCCGGGAATCGTTCCGTTTCTACGACTGGAACGAAGCAGCCCGGGAAGTCCGGTGGATGTGCTCTTTTGATACAAACGAGGAGGACGTTGATGAGTTTGTGGCCGCGATCCGCCGGGAGCTGGACGCCCACAACGCAGGCATTCCCGCCACGTAGCATGGGGCGGCCGACGGCGAGCCTGCACTGCCTGTCCCCGGCTGTTGCGTAACCTGCGAAGGTGAACGCACTCGCCCAGGTTCCCCCGGATTTTCTCCACGCCTTGGGAACCCTCAGGAAAGCACAATGCCGCAGCGAACTGCGCCTTGCGGAGATTCCGGCACCGGCACGACTGGCGCCCTTTGCCGTGGCGCTGGGCGCCGAGGTCATGGCCTCCGGACCGGGCGCCGCTGCTCCTGTCCACGGTCCGGCGGCGATGGCGCTGGCCGCCGCAGCCGGGACGGAAGACGATGAGGACACGGAGCTGGCCACCGGCCGGTTCATCCTTCTGCACGATCCCGACGGCTCGGCCGTCTGGGACGGTGAGTTCCGGATCGTGACTTATATCCGGGCGCAGCTGGAGCCGGAGATGGGCAACGACGAAATGCTGGGAACCGTCGCCTGGACCTGGCTCGTGGAGGCCCTGGAAAACCACAAGGCCCCTTACCGCGCCGCCGGCGGCACCGCCACGCGTGTCCTCTCGGAGAGCTTCGGAACCCTCGCCGACAGGCCAGGATCGATCGACATCGAACTGCGCGCGTCCTGGACACCCGCCTCATCCGACGTCACGGCCCACCTGGAAGCGTGGTCGGACATGGTCTGCACCTTCGCCGGCCTGCCGCCGCTCCCGGACGGGGTCTCGGCGCTGCCGAACCGGCGCCGGAACTAGTCCGGAAGCCCTGCACGCCCTTATCGGTAAACTTAAGGCACCATGACCCCTCACATTCCGGATCACACCACAGCCGGCGCTCCGGCTGCTGACACCACTCCCCACATCACGGTGGACGGCTTCGACAGCCCCATCCCCGTGGTCATCGACCTTGATGCACCGCGCGATGGCGTGCCCCTGGTCATCCAAACCCAGTCCGGGCTGGAGCGTTGCGCCGCCGCCATCGCGGCCGGCACCGGACCCGCCGGGGTGGACGCTGAGCGTGCCTCCGGATTCCGGTACGGCCAGCGGGCCTTCCTGGTCCAGATCCGCCGCGAAGGCTCCGGCACCTGGCTGATCGATCCCGAGCCGTTCGAAAACCTGGACATCATCAACGAAGCACTCCACGGGGTGGAATGGATCCTGCACGCGGCCAGCCAGGACCTGCCGTGCCTCTTGGAACTGGGCATGTGGCCGGACAAGCTCTTTGACACGGAGCTGGCTGCCCGGCTGGCAGGCCTCCCCCGCGTGGGGCTGGCCGCAGTGATCGAACAGCTGCTGGGCTTCGGCCTGGCCAAAGAACATTCCGCCGCCGACTGGTCCACCCGCCCCCTCCCGGAACCCTGGCTCCGCTACGCGGCGCTGGACGTGGAGGTGCTCACCGAACTGCGTGAGGAACTCATCGAACTGCTGGAGGCCGACGGCAAGCTCGAATTCGCGGAACAGGAATTCGCGGCCATCCTGGCCGCCGGGGTGGCCCCGCCGCGGGTCGACCCGTGGCGGAAGACCTCCGGACTGCACCAGATCCGCGACCGCCGCCAGCTCGCGGCCGTCCGCGAGCTGTGGATGGAGCGCGATTCGCTGGCGCAGAAACGCGATGTGGCACCGGGGCGGCTCATCCCGGATTCGGCCCTGGTGGCAGCCGCGAAAGCCATGCCTTCCACGGTTCCCCAGCTGCTCGCAACCAAGGGCTTCCATGGCAGGGCAGCCCAGCGTGAGGCCCCGCGGTGGCTTCGCTGCATCGCCGCTGCCCGGGATCTGGCGGACCTCCCCCCGCTGCACCTGCCCACCAACGCCCCGCCCCCGCCCCGGGCCTGGGCGGACCGGGACCCGGAGGCTGCCGCCCGCCTGGCTACGGCGCGGCCGCTCCTGCAGGAAAAGGCCGAGGCATTGAACCTGCCGTTGGAGAACCTGCTCACGCCCGACCACCTGCGCCGCATCGCATGGCGTCCCCCCGCAGACATCAGCGAGGAAGCGGTCGCCGGAGAACTGCGCGCGCTCGGTGCCCGCGAATGGCAGCTGCGGCTGGTGGCACCCCTGATCACGGGGGCATTCCTCAATCCCCAGCCCTTGCCGCCCAAGGAGCCAAGGGCGGCTGCGGCCGCCGGGTAGCACTACTCCATCGAGCCTTGCACACTAAGTTACTGGCGAGTAACATAGTGTCCACTGCCGTCCGGTCCACTGCTGCCCCTTGGCCTCTGACCGGCGCGCCAACGTCTCGATGAGGAGTTACACGTGAGCCACCACGGAAGCAGCGGAAATCCGCGCACTGTCCGCGACGTCGTTTTTGTTGACGGCGTCCGCACACCCTTCGGCCGGGCGGGCGAGAAAGGCATCTACGCCGGAACCCGGGCCGATGACCTGATGGTCAAATGCATCCGGGAGCTCCTTCGCCGCAATCCGTCGCTGCCTGCCGAACGCGTGGACGAGGTGGCCGTCGCGGCCACCACCCAGACCGGCGACCAGGGCCTGACCCTGGGACGCACTGCGGCCCTGCTGGCCGGCCTCCCCCGCTCTGTCCCCGGATTCGCCATCGACCGCATGTGCGCCGGCGCCATGACCGCGGTGACCACCACCGCCAGCGGCATCGGCTTCGGCGCCTACGACGTCGTGATCGCCGGCGGCGTGGAGCATATGGGCAACCACCCGATGGGATCCGGCGCCGACCCCAACCCGCGGTTTATGTCCGAGCGCCTGGTGGATCCTGCGGCACTCAACATGGGCAACACGGCCGAGAACCTGCACGACCGCTTCCCGGCCATCACCAAGGACCGCACCGACGCGTACGCCGTCGCCTCGCAGGGCAAACTCGCCGCCGCCTACGGCAACGGGCAGATCCAGCCTGACCTGGTGCCAGTGGCCACACTCAAACCCGGGGAAGGCTGGACGCTGAACAGCGTTGACGAGCCGCCCCGCCCCGGCACCACACTCGAGGACCTGGCTGCCCTGCGCACTCCGTTCCGGGCCCACGGCCGCGTCA
The DNA here is from genome assembly GCA_035254945.1 of Arthrobacter sp. Lineage (GTDB taxonomy): Bacteria > Actinomycetota > Actinomycetes > Actinomycetales > Micrococcaceae > Arthrobacter. The sequence goes on from DATFAE010000034.1 coordinate 17,981, forward strand.
CGGCAGGCAACGCTGCCGGCCTGAACGACGGCGCCACCGCCGCGCTGCTCGCGTCCTCCGAGGCCGCCGCGGAGCTTGGCCTGCCGGTCAGGATGCGCCTGGTCAGCTACGCCTACGCCGGCGTCGAGCCCGAAGTGATGGGCATCGGCCCCGTGCCCGCCACCGAGAAGGCCTTGAAGAACGCCGGGCTCTCCATCGAGGACATCGGCCTCTTCGAGATCAACGAGGCTTTTGCCGTGCAGGTCCTGAGCTTCCTGGACCACTTCGGGATTTCCGACGACGACCCCCGGGTCAACCGCTACGGCGGCGCGATCGCGGTGGGCCACCCCCTGGCGTCCTCCGGCGTGCGGCTGATGAACCAGCTCGCACGGCAGTTCCAGGAGGATCCCTCCGTGCGGTACGGCATCACCACCATGTGCATCGGCCTGGGCATGGGCGCCACGGTCGTCTGGGAAAATCCGCACCACCCCGACTACGGCGGCACAGCAGCCCTGCCGCAGACCGACGCCGCAACCAAAGGAGCCGCAGCATGAGCGCCGCCGATTTCACCACGTTTGCCCAGCTCTTCCCCGACGAGACAGTGACGCACTCCTTCGTCCGGGACATCGAGCTGCCGGCCTCCCCAGGCACCTCCAGCCCCGGAACCTTCGCACTGATCACGCTGGACAATGGCCTGGACCATTCCAAACCAACCACCCTGGGCCCCAACACCCTGGTGGAACTGGGCACCGTCCTGGAGGGGCTGAAAGAGCGTGCCGCCCGCGGCGAGATTGTGGGAGTGGGCGTGACCGGCAAGCCGTACTTCCTCGTGGCTGGCGCGGATCTTTCCGCCGTGAAGTCGCTGGAGAAACGCGAGCACGGCCTGTGGATGGCCCAGCTGGGACATGACGTCTACGCCACCCTGGCCAACCTGGGCGTCCCCAGCTTCGCGTTCATCAACGGCGTCGCCCTGGGCGGCGGCCTGGAGATCGCCCTGCAGTCCACCTACCGCACCGTTTCCACCGGCGCCGGCGCACTGGCGCTTCCGGAGGCCGTCCTGGGCCTGGTCCCCGGCTGGGGCGGAGTCTACATCCTGCCGCGGCTGATCGGACCGGAGAACGCGGTCAAGGTCATGATCGAGAATCCGCTCAGCAACAACCGGACCCTGAACGGGACCGAGGCCTACCGGCTCGGGATCGCCGACGCCCTCTTCGAGCCGGCGGACTTCCTGGAACAGTCTCTCGCCTGGGCGGCCAAGGTCATCACGGGCGAGGCGGTCCCGGAACGGGCCAACGCCGTCGACCCCGCCGATCCCGGCGTGGCCGGAAGGTGGGCCGCCGCCGTCGCAGCCGGCAGGACGTTTGTGGAGGCCAAGACGTCCAACGCCGCCCCCGCCCCCGCGAAGGTCCTGGACATCCTCGAGGCCAACCGCACCATGACGCAGGCGCAGTCAGCAGGGCTTGAATGCGAAACACTCGCCGGGCTGATGCAGACCGATGAATTCCGGGCCACGGTGTATGCGTTCCTGGACCTGGTCCAGAAGCGTTCCAAGCGCCCGGCCGGCGCCCCGGACCGGAAGCTCGCACGCCCTGTCACGAAGATCGGCGTCGTGGGCGCCGGACTCATGGCCAGCCAGCTTGCCCTCCTGTTCGCCCGCCAGCTCAGAGTCCCCGTGGTGATGACGGACATCGACCAGGCCCGCGTGGACAAGGGCGTTGGTTACGTCCATGCGGAGGTGGACAAGCTCCTCGGCAAGAAGCGGATCAGCCCGGACGCTGCCAACCGTACCAAGGCCCTGGTGTCAGGCTCGGTGTCCAAGGAGGCCTTCGCAGACGCGGATTTTGTGATCGAGGCCGTCTTCGAAGAGCTGAACGTCAAGAAGCAGGTGTTCGCCGAGGTGGAGGCGATCGTGCCGCCGGACTGCATCCTGGCCACGAACACATCATCGCTGTCCGTGACCGCCATGGCCGCCGGCCTCGCACACCCGGAGCGGCTCGTGGGGTTCCACTTCTTCAACCCGGTGGCTGTGATGCCGTTGCTGGAGATCGTGCGCGCGCCCAGGACCGAGGACGCCGTCTTGGCCACAGCGTTCGAGCTCGCCAAGGGGCTGAAGAAAACAGCTGTCCTGGTCAAGGACGCCCCCGCTTTTGTGGTGAACAGGATCCTGCTGAGGCTGATGGGCGAAGTGACGGCCGCCTTTGACGAGGGCACGCCCGCCGACGTCGCCGACAATGCCCTGCGCCCGATGGGCCTGCCCATGACCCCGTTCACGCTGGGCGCCATGGTGGGCCTGCCGGTGGCCCAGCACGTCCAGGAGTCCCTGAACGCAGCCTTCGGAGACCGTTTTGCGGTGTCAGCCAACCTGAAGAAGCTGATCGACAACGGCGTGAAGTCACTCTGGGCGCCGGCCGCCGATGGATCGCAGGAGATCCCGGACTCCACCCTGTCCCTGATGTCATTCGGCACGTCGCCGTCCACCGGAGAAGAGGTGCTGCAGCGCGTGCAGGATGCCCTGGCCCAGGAGATCGGCCTGATGCTGGACGAAGGCGTGGTGGCAGGTCCGGAGGACATCGACCTGTGCATGATCCTCGGCGCCGGCTGGCCGATGTTCCTGGGCGGCATCACGCCATACCTGGACCGTATTGGCGCCTCGGAGCGGGTGAACGGCAAGCGGTTCCTTGCGCCGGGCATCGCGTCCGGCTCCGCATCAGCCAGCTAGCAGCAAACCATCATCAGACCGCTGCAGCTCCCCGGACCACGCGGTCCAGCGTCGCCAGTCCGTGGCCGTCCAGGGCAACGGTGGGTTCGTTCAGGGCAAGGACGGACGCGCGCCTGGCAATAGGCGCCTGCCATAGACTCACGGGACAGCCCCCCACCGCGTCCCGCCGGGGACCTGAGGAAAGATGGATGCATGCCCCACTATCACCTGGCCATCATCGGTTCCGGATCCGGCAATTCCCTGATCACTCCATTCTGGGACGACAGGACGGTTGCCATGATCGACGGCGGGGTGTTCGGCGGCACGTGCCTGAACGTCGGATGCATCCCCACCAAAATGTTTGTCTACCCGGCCGGGCTGGCCAACGCGCCCGCAGAAGCGGCCCGCCTCGGTGTGGACATGAGCCTGGACAAGGTCCGCTGGAATGACGTGCGGGACAGGATCTTTGGCCGGATCGATTCGATTTCCGCGTCCGGCCGGCGGTACCGGGCCGACGAACTGGACAACGTGGACCTGTATGAGGAACACGTACGGTTCAACGGGCCCCGGACGCTCCTCACCGACACGGGTGTGGAGCTCACCGCGGACCGGGTGGTGGTGGCCGCCGGCTCGCGGGCCGCGCTCCCCGACGTCCCGGGGATCGGCCTGCCGCAGGTGCACACCTCGGACACGGTGATGCGCGTTGATGGCCTGCCGGGGAAGGTGGTGGTTGTGGGCGGTGGCTATATCGCGGCGGAATTCGCCGCGGTGTTCCATAGCTTTGGGGCCGACGTCACGCAGGTGAACCGTTCCCGCCGTCTCCTTAAGGGCAACGACCGGGAGATCGCCGGGCGTTTCGCGGAGGCTGCCGCCGGCCGCTGGCGGCTGGAACTGGGTTTCGCGCTCCAGTCCGTGGAGGACAACGGTGACGGGTCGGTCACCGTTGTGTTCTCTGACGAGGGCGGCAATCCGCTTCGCGTGGCCGCAGACATTGTCCTGATGGCCACCGGGCGGGTGCCGAACACCGACCGGCTGGGCGTGGACGCTGCCGGCTTTGACCTGGATGAGGACGGCACCCTTTCCGTGGACAGTCACCTCAGGGTCCTATCGGCCGGCAGGCCTGCAGAGGGTGTGTACGCCTTGGGTGACATCGCGAACAGCTACCAGCTCAAGCACGTCGCCAACCGGGAAGCCCGGGTGGTGGCACACAACCTGGAACACCCGGACAGGCTCCGGTCCATCGACTACACGGCCGTGCCGTTTGCCGTATTCTCCAACCCGCAGGTGGCGTCTGTCGGTTTGACCGAGGATGACGCCCGGTCGCAGGCAGCGCCGGGGACGGACATTGTCACGGCGGTCCAGGAGTACGGCAGCACGGCCTACGGGTGGGCCATGGAGGATGAGGAAGGGGTGGTCAAACTGGTGGCGGAGCGGTCCACGGGGCGCCTGCTCGGCGCCCACATCATGGGCCACGAGGCCTCCATCCTCATCCACCCGCTAGTCCAGGCCATGGCCACGGACGTGCCGGTCCAAACACTGGCGCGTGGCCCGTACTGGATCCACCCGGCATTGACCGAGGTGGTGGAGAACGCCCTGCTGGCCCTGGACGTGGACCTGCCCGACGACGCGCCTCTGTAGGGCTGTCGGGTGCGTGCCGGGCGGACGCTCAGCGCAGCCGTGCCGCGAGGCCCCCGACGGACCGGATGAGTTCCCGGAAGGCCTGCTCAGGATTGTTGTCCGAGACGATCCGGGCATTTGGCGGGTGGTTCCACAGGTTCCGGTAATCGGCCACGGTGGTCCCCATCAGCAGGGGCGATTCAACCTCGACATCCACGGTGGCCAGGCGGGTTGCGTAATCGAGCGTGCCGGCGGCCACACCGGCGGCGAAGTAGTCGTGGACGTGCGCCACGTAGCCCTGGCCGTAGAGACGGTGGAACTCGAAGTAGAAGCGCAGGGCATCGGACAGGTGCCGCACCAGCGGACTGTCGGCCGTACTCCGAAGCCCTTCGGGCTGCTTCGGCAGGACCAGCTCCCGCTCACTGCAGCCGGCCGCCTCGGCGAGCCGCAGCACGTGCTCGGGCCGGAGCTCGATCCGTTCCGTGGTGTCCAGCGAGCAGACGATGGGCAGCAGGTCCACCGGCAAGCCGCGGTAGGCCGCGTAGACTTCCTTGGCCGCCTGCGGGTCAACGTGCGTATTCCATTCGGCGGTGGGAGTGGTGTTGCCCTGGTGGTAGAAGCTGCCGCCCATAATCACCACCTTGCCCAGCAGTTCGGGCAGCCGCGGTTCCCGCCGGATGGCGAGGGCGAAGTTGGTCAGCGGCGCCGTGATCAGCGCCGTCAGCTCCCCCGGGTGGGCGCGGGCCGCCTCCACCCAGGCGTCGGCGGCGTGCCGCGCCGAGACCGTCCCGGACGGCGCCGGCAGAACAGCATGGCCAATGCCCTGGGGTCCGTGGGTTTCCGGCGTAGTCACCAGCGGGATGGCCAGCGGAACGTCCGCACCGACCGCGACCTCCACCCCTGTGCGTCCGCACAGCTCCAGCATGGCGAGGGTGTTTAGCGCCACCTGGTGTGCATCCACGTTTCCCGGGGATGCCGTCACGGCCACGAACTCCATCTCCGGCAACGACGACAGGTAGGCCAGCGCCAGGGCGTCGTCGATCCCGGTGTCCACATCAAGCAGGAGCCTGGTCATTGGTGCAGCGCCCTAGAAGAGTGCGACTTTGGGGACGCTGGGGAAGATGTCATCCAGCTCGGCAAGCTCCTCCGGCGTCGGCACCCATGCCACGGCCTCCGCGTTCTGCCGGATCTGCTCAGGCCGGGTGGCCCCGGCGATCACGCTGCTGACGGACGGCTGGGCGGCGAGCCAGGAGAAGGCCACCTGGATCTCGGACAGGCCGCGCTGGTCGGCGAAGGTGCTGAACCTTTTGAGCTGGCCCCAGTCGGCGTCGTGCACCAGGTGGGTCCGCGTATGGCTTAGGCGGGTACCCTCCGGTGCCGTGTCCGGCGAGTACTTTCCGGTGAGGAGCCCGTTGGCCAGCGGGAAGTAGGGCAGGACCCCCAGGCCGTACGCCTCGGCGGCCGGAGTGACCTCCAGTTCGGCGCGCCGGTCCAGCAGGTTGTAGTGGTTCTGGGTGGAGACGAACCGGGCTCCCCCGGCTGCGCGTGCAACGAACTCGGCCTCGGCGATCTGCCAGCCGGCGCGGTTGGAGTGCCCGATGTACCGGACTTTCCCGCTGGTGACGAGGTGGTCCAGCGCTGACAGGGTTTCCTCGATCGGTGTCAGCGGGTCCGGAGTGTGGAACTGGTACAGGTCGATCCAGTCGGTGTTTAGCCGCCGCAGCGACGCCTCCGCCGCGCGGATGATGTAGCTGCGCGAGCCCCTGGCGCCGAAGTCCCGGCCGTTGGCGCCGTGCATGTCCATCCCGAACTTCGTGGCCACCACGGCCTCGTCCCGCCGTCCAGCCAGGGCCTTCCCCAGCATGGTTTCGCTCAGGCCGGGCTCGCGCCCGTAGGTGTCCGCCACGTCGAAAAGCGTTACGCCGGCGTCGAGGGCTGCATGGACGACGGCGTCAGTCCCCTCTTGGGACTCGGTGGCGGTATTGGCCCGCCCCAGGTTGTTGCAGCCCAGCCCCACGACGGAGACGGTCAGGCCGGAGTTGCCGAGGCGTCGGTATTCAGTCATGGATGTCCTGTCTAGAGGCTGAAGCTGTTGGCTGGCTTCGCCGAGTGCTTGAGCTTGAAGTTGTCCGGTTCGGTGAAGGATGCGGCACCGATGCTGAGCTTGGTGAAGTCCAGGTCCTCGCCCCGGCTGCAGACTTTGATCGCGTTGACGGCCTTGTTCACCTCGGGGCACAGGCAGAAGATGTTCAGCTTGTAGTCGCTGAATTCCGAGCGTTCAACAGTGCCCAGTCCGCGCCAGGCGAGATGGCTGATGAGGGCGTCCTTGGCCTTTTCCTCAAGGTAGCGGTCCCGGTCGGTGCCGTCCTTGGTCTTGAGGGCGAACTGGGCCACAACCCAGAACTGCTCCTCGTCCGGGATTTCGGCGTATCCGTCCTCCGCGCACTGCACGGCGAACGCATCCATCAGGCCCTCTGCCGCCGCGGCATCGGCGACGTCGGTCTCCTCGGTCTTGCTCTGGTGGCCCACGACGCCGTAGTTCATCACGAACTGGCTGTAGTCCTCATCGAACCAGCCTTCGCGGAAGTGGAGGACTCCGTCGTCGTCCCGTTTGTAGACCCTGATGATTCCGCTCATGACCGTCCCTTCCTGAACCATTCGACGTCTGTACCGTCGAAGGGTGCGTGCTGTGCCTTGACGGCCTGGTAAAGCTCATCCGCCGCGGCCTGGATATCGTCCACCAGCCGGTCCGGATAGTTCATGGCAACGCGGTGCTCGGCGAACTCGTCCTGGTCATCGATGAAGACTCCCCGGCCAGCCATGCGGATGACGTCCAGGTCCATGTCGATGACATGGAACTCGGTGACGGCAGGCCGGATGTCGGTCCACTCATGGGCGACGGCGAGGTCCACGTACACCCTTACACCGTTGGGATGGGCGTCGTCGTAGAACGTGGCAACCCAGTCTCCGGAACGCGGGACCAGCAGCACGGCGTCGGACCGGGTGTAGAACGCGGCCCCGGGCCGGGAGCAGAACTCATTGGTCCCCTGGAAGATCCACCAGCCATGCCGGTCCTCGCCCAGGTAGCGTCCCGGAACCACCCAGTGGGCTTTGCCGTTCCACTTCCGGTTCCGTGCCACCACCAATTGGCCGGGCTGCAGCCCGGCGGGAACCCGCGTGGTGCTGCTGTGCATCGCCGGTCCGCTTTCCCCCGTAGCGCCCGGGTACTTCAGCGCGTCTTCTTCCCTCACAGAATCGGAAGGCTGCCGGTGGTGGGGTGCTGCTGGCCCGGGAGGGGACGCGCGAAGGGGACCTTTGTGCCCAAAACTTGGGCGACGACGTCGTGCGTTATCTGCTGGGCGGTAAGGCCTACGCGTTCCATCACCTGGCTGCGGGTGCCGTGGTCGAGGAACTCCACCGGCAGGCCGACTTCGTTCAGGGCGGTGTCCACCCCGGCGGCGCGCATTTCCTGCCGGATCCGGGATCCGACGCCGCCGGCGCGGACGCCGTCCTCGATGCAGATGACGAGGCGGTGGTGGGAAGCAAGAGCGATGATGGAGCGGCGGACCGGAAGGACCCAGCGCGGGTCCACGACGGTGGTGCTGATGCCCTGCGCGCCCAGGCGGTTGGAGACGTCCAGGGCCAATTCGGACATCGCCCCGACGCTGACGATCAGGACGTCGTTTTCGCTGGATCCGGATGGCCGGCGGGCCAGCACGTCCACGCCGTCGCTCAGCCGTTCGATGGCTTCGACCTCGGCACCCACGGTGCCTTTCGAGAACCGCACCACGGTGGGGGCATCGCTGATGGCCACGGCCTCGCGGAGTTCTTCCCGCAGGCGCGAGGCGTCGCGCGGGGCGGCGAGGTGCAGGCCGGGCACGATCTGGACCATGGACATGTCCCACATGCCGTGGTGGCTGGCGCCGTCCGGACCGGTGACGCCGGCCCGGTCCAGGACGATCGTGACGCCGGCCTTGTGCAGGGCGACGTCCATCAGGAGCTGGTCGAACGCTCGGTTAAGGAACGTGGCGTAGACGGCGACGACGGGGTGGAGCCCGCCGAAGGCCATGCCGGCGGCGGACGTCAGGGCGTGCTGCTCGGCAATCCCGACGTCGATCACGCGGTCCGGATGCTTTGCGGCGAATTTGTGCAGGCCCACCGGGATGAGCATGGCGCCGGTGATGCCGACGATGTCTGGCCGCTCATCGGCGATTTCCGCGATCTCGTCGGCGAACACGGACGTCCAGGACTGGGCGCCGGCAGCGCCGGTCGGCTCGCCCGTTTCGGGGTCGATGATGCCCACTGCGTGGAACTGGTCGGCTTCGTGGGCGCGGGCGGGAGCATACCCATGGCCCTTTTCGGTCATGGCGTGCACTATGACCGGGCCCGCGTAGTTCCTTGCCGTGGACAGCGCGTGCTCCATGGCCTGGAGGTTGTGTCCGTCCACCGGGCCGATGTACTTCATGCCGAGGTCCTCGAACATGCCCTGCGGCGCCCACCAGTCCTTGATGCCTTTTTTCATGGCGTGCAGGCTCTTGTAGGTGAACTGCCCCACGGGGCCGCCGTTCTGGAGCTTCTTCTTCCACCAGTCCAGGGTGCCCTCGTACGCCGGGGCGGCACGGAAGGAGTCGATGGTGGGACGCAGCGAGGCAAGGTAGTCGGCGAAGCCGCCGACGGTGGGCGCGTAGGAGCGGCCGTTGTCGTTGACCACGATCACCACGCGGCGGCGCTTGTCAGCTGCGATGTTGTTGATGGCTTCCCAGGCCATGCCTCCGGTCAGGGCGCCGTCGCCCACCACCGCGACGGTGTAGCGGTCGCCCTCGCCGGTGAGCTGCCGGGCGCGGGAGATGCCGTCCGCCCAGGACAGGGACGAGGAGGCGTGCGAGCTTTCCACGATGTCGTGCTCGGATTCGGCGCGGGACGGGTAGCCGGACAGGCCACCCTGCTGGCGGAGCGTGCTGAAGTCCTGACGTCCGGTGAGGAGTTTGTGGACGTACGACTGGTGGCCGGTGTCGAAGACGATGCTGTCGCGGGGCGAATCGAAGATGCGGTGGACGGCCAGCGTCAGTTCAACCACCCCGAGGTTGGGGCCAAGGTGTCCACCTGTCTGCGAGACGTTCGTGATCAGGAAGCTCCTGATCTCACCGGCGAGTTCCGCCAGCTGCTTTTCGGACAACTCGTTCAGGTCCTGCGGATTCCGGATGGCGTCCAAGAGTCCCAATGACCCCTCCTTCAGGTGGTAGACGTGCCTGTTAACTCTAACGCCTCGGCTCAAATCCAAAGCCGAAGCCCCGGCTGGTCGGTGACCGGCCGGGGCTTCGGGGAAGGTGTGCCTGGGGCAGAAAAACCGCTAGTTGGCGGAGATCTGGCGCAGGACGTACTGCAGGATGCCGCCGTTGCGGTAGTAGTCGGCTTCGCCCGGGGTATCGATGCGCAGGACGGCATCAAAGGACTTGGCGGTGCCGTCTTCAGCGGTGGCGGTGACCTTCAGCGTCTTGGGCGTGGTGCCCTCGTTCAGGGCGGTCACACCCTCAACGGCGAAGGTCTCAGTGCCGGTCAGTCCCAGGGTGGCGGCGGATTCGCCGGCCGGGAACTGCAGGGGCAGGACGCCCATGCCGATCAGGTTGGAGCGGTGGATGCGCTCGTAGCTTTCGGCGATGACTGCCTTGACGCCCAGGAGCGCGGTTCCCTTGGCTGCCCAGTCGCGGGACGAGCCGGAGCCGTATTCCTTGCCGGCCAGGACCACCAGCGGAGTGCCGGCTGCCTGGTAGTTCTGGGCGGCGTCGTAGACGTAGGCCTGCGGGCCGTCAGCCTGCGTGAAGTCGCGGGTGAAGCCGCCCTCCACGCCGTCCAGGATCTGGTTCTTGATGCGGATGTTGGCGAACGTGCCGCGGATCATGACTTCGTGGTTTCCACGGCGCGAGCCGTAGGAGTTGAAGTCCTTGCGCTCCACACCGTTGGCCAGGAGGTACTGGCCCGCCGGGGTGTCGGACTTGAAGGAGCCGGCCGGCGAGATGTGGTCGGTGGTGACCGAATCGCCCAGCTTCAGGAGCACGCGGGCGCCCGTGATGTCCTTGACCGGCTCCGGCTCGGCCTGCATGCCCTCGAAGTACGGGGGCTTGCGGACGTAGGTGGACTTCGGGTCCCAGGCGAACGTGTCACCGGCGGGGGTGTCGAGGGCCTTCCAGCGGTCGTCGCCGTCGAAGACGCCCTCGTAGCCGCGGGCGAACATGTCCTTGTCGATCGAGGAATCGATGACCTGCTGGACCTCAACCGGGTTGGGCCAGATGTCCTCCAGGAAGACGTCGTTTCCTGCTTCGTCCTTGCCCAGGGAATCGGTGTCGAAGTCAAAGTCCATGGAACCGGCCAGGGCGTACGCGATGACCAGCGGCGGGGAGGCGAGGTAGTTCATCTTGACGTCCGGGTTGATCCGGCCTTCGAAGTTGCGGTTACCGGAAAGCACCGCGGTGACGGAAAGGTCGTTGGCCTGGATGGCCTCGGAGATTTCGGCGTCCAGCGGGCCGGAGTTGCCGATGCAGGTGGCGCAGCCGTAGCCC
>DATFAE010000035.1:0-4688 GCA_035254945.1 Arthrobacter sp.
TCCTGCGCTTGGCCAGCACGGTGTCAACATCATGGAATTCTGCAAGGCGTACAACGCTGCCACAGAAGCCCAGCGCGGAAACGTCATCCCCGTGGAAATCACGGTTTACGAAGACCGTTCATTCACGTTCATCACCAAGACTCCGCCGGCCGCGGAGCTCATCAAGAAGGCTGCAGGCGTTGCCAAGGGTTCACCCACCCCGCACACCGTCAAGGTTGCCAAGCTGACGCAGGCACAGGTCAACGAGATCGCCACCACCAAGATGGAAGACCTCAACGCCACCAGCCTCGAAGGCGCAGCGAAGATCATCGCCGGTACCGCCCGCTCCATGGGCATCACGGTCGAGGGCTAATAACCCCTTTCCAGCCGTTCAGGTTCGGGTCATTGACGACGACGGACGGCACCGCCGGGAAACCGGCACCATCGAAACATTGAAATGTTGGTCATCCGGCCCGGATAACGATCCGGATCACCAACTGTGGCAGGGCCCAGCGCGGTCCGCAGACCACAACTGCACAAGGAGAAATAAGCAGCATGGCAAAGCGCAGCAAAGCATATGAGGCAGCAGCCGCCAAGATCGACGAGGAGAAGTTCTACGCTCCGTTCGAGGCAGTAACGCTCGCCAAGGACACCAACCCGTCCAAGTTCGACGCCACCGTCGAGGTCGCCTTCCGCCTCGGCGTTGACCCCCGTAAGGCTGACCAGATGGTCCGCGGCACGGTCAACCTGCCCCACGGCACCGGCAAGGTCTCCCGCGTCCTGGTTTTCGCAACCGGCGACAAGGCTGAGGCAGCAATCGCAGCCGGCGCCGACTTCGTTGGTTCCGATGACCTGATCGAAAAGATCGCTGGCGGCTGGACCGACTTCGACGCAGCCGTCGCCACCCCTGACCTCATGGGCAAGGTTGGCCGTCTTGGTAAGGTGCTGGGTCCCCGTAACCTGATGCCGAACCCGAAGACCGGCACCGTCACCCCTGATGTCGCCAAGGCTGTCAACGACATCAAGGGCGGCAAGATCGACTTCCGCGTGGACAAGCACTCGAACCTGCATTTCATCATCGGCAAGGTTTCGTTCGACGCCATCAAGCTGGCCGAGAACTACGCCGCAGCACTGGAAGAGGTGCTTCGCCTGAAGCCGTCCGCTTCCAAGGGCCGCTACATCCAGAAGGCCACCGTGGCCACCACGTTCGGTCCGGGCATCTCCGTTGACCCCAACGTCACCAAGGTACTGACCGAGGTCTAATCCTCAACATTGCCTCCTGCCGGTTCCGTCCGGCATGAAAGGGACCGTCCGGCATTGCGCCGGGCGGTCCTTTCGGCTTAAGCCCGCCCCTCGACTAAATCGTCCTAATGGCTAGGCTGGGGGCATGACCGACCTGGCCATTACCGCTGTCCGGATCCCGCCAACGCCCGACGGCGGCGATCCAGGCGGCGAGGTAAGCCAAGACGGTGCCGCCGGCTTCCATGCCTGCCAGGCCCTCCGCGAAGCCCACGAGCGGGAGAAGTGGGGCAACCTTGACCGGTGTCCCGCCCCAGCGGAAGCAATGGAGTTCTGGCGGGGCAATGAGTACGAGGAGCGGCACCTCTACATTGCGACGTTGAACGGGGCGACGGTGGGCCTGTGCTCGGTTACGCTTCCCCTGCGCGAGAACACGTCCACCGCCGGAATCGATGTCCTGGTGGCCCCGGCATTCCGGCGGCGCGGGTGGGGGCGGCGCCTGCTGGAGTACGCCGAGTCCGTCGCGGCAGGGCGGGGCCGGAGGTCGCTGGACGCGTATTGCGAGATCCCGCCAGAGCAGATGGAGCACTCCGGCAGGCTGCTCCCCGCGAAGTCAGGGGCGGGCGGGCTCCCTTGGGGCGAAGCCTCAACTGCCTTCGCCGCCAGTGCCGGGTATGAGCTGGAGCAGGTGGAGAGGTCCGGCAGGCTCGCTTTGCCCGTGCCGTCCGAGCGGCTGGAAACGCTTGAAACAGAGGCTTCCGCCCATGCACTGGCCTACAAAATGGTTGCCTGGGCCGAGGAATGCCCGGAGGTGTTCGTCGCGGAGTACGCCGCCCTGAAGGCCCGGATGAGCACCGACGTGCCCACCGCAGGACTGGACTGGGGCACCGAGGACTGGGACGCGGCCCGGGTGCGTGAGGCGGAACGGTCGCTCGTGCGCGGCCATGGCCAGGCCCTGGTGGCCGCCGCGGTGCATGGCACCTCCGGCAGGCTGGCTGCCTATACGGTCCTGAATTGGCGGCCGGAGGTCCCGTCTTCCATGATCCAGCAGGATACGTTGGTCTCCGCTGAGCACCGCGGGCACCGGCTGGGAATGCTGGTCAAGCTCGCGAACCTGCGCCTGGCGCAGCAGCGGTGGCCCGCCGCGCGGTCGGTCCTTACGTGGAATGCCAGCGAAAACCAGCATATGCTGGCGATAAATATTTCGCTTGGATTCAAGCCTGCTGGCTATGAAGGTGAGTGGCAGAAACGGCTGGGATGATGCCCCTTATGGCAAAAGACGTGAAGATCGAGCAGCTGTGGATCCCGGACTCCCTGGAAGCCCCGGACGCCGCTGACTTCCTGGCCGCCGTCGAGGTGGGACGCAAGGTCCGGATGCAGACCTGGGGGAGCGATGACCTGGCCTACGCGCCGCTGGAAAAGCTCCTGGAGCTTGAGGACCCCTACGAACGCCAGATCATCCTGGTGGCCAAGGTACATGGCGAGATCGTGGGCACCGTGGACATAGCCCTGCCGCTGGCTGACAACCTGGACCTCGCCGAGTTCACGCTGGATATCCTGCCTGAGTTCCAGCGGCAGGGCGTCGGCCGGAAACTCCTGCTCGCCGCCGAACACCTGGCACGGGCTGAGGGCAGGACCATGATCCTGGTGGATACCAACCATCCCGGTGCGTCACTGCATGAGTTCGAGGAAGCCCAGCTGGTCCCCGGCTCGGGCCAGGGCTTTGTACCGTTGGAGAGCCGGGAGGTCGAGTTTGCCCGCAAGACCGGATACACCCTGCAGCACATTGAACAGTTCAGTTCCTGCGCCCTGCCCCTGGACACCAAGCTCGTAGCCGACCTCCAGGCAGAGGCCGACGAAGCCAACAACGGCCGGTACCGCCTGCACCACTGGACGGACCGCTGCCCTGACGAGTGGCTGGAAGCGGTGGCCGTGCTCGAAAACCAGGCGGGCGCCGACGTCGACCCTTCGCTGGAGACGCACGTTGAACAGGACATGGTGTTCGACGGCGGCATCCTCCGTGAGGCCGAAGAGGCCACCATCGCGCAGGGCCGGCGGACCGTGGTTACCGCCGTCGAACACCTCGCCACCGGGGCGCTGGTGGGCCTGACCACCATCACAGTCCTGGCCCACCGCGCCGACGTCGTCTTCCAGGACGACACCCTGGTGCTCCAGGAACACCGCGGCAACAAGCTGGGGCTGCTGATCAAAGTGGCCAACATGGAACGGCTGACAGAACAGTTCCCGGACGCCAGGGTCATCTATACCTGGAACGCGCCGGAGAACAGGTACCTCCTGACCGTCAACAAGCAGCTGGGGTTCACCACGGCCGGCGTGACAGGCATCTGGCAGAAGGAACTGCCGCAACTGGGAACCAGCAAGAGCTGAGCCCCCGGATGTGCACGATTTGGTAGACGGACAGCGCGTCCCGTAAGCTTGAACTACCAAAGACCGTCGGTTGTTGGAAATCCACTCTCCTGAACACAGCTCAACTCTGTAGTTTGTGCGCGGGAGGGCAAGTGGTTTTCTGGACGAAGGACCCTGAACGTAGGGCGGCCGGCGCAGGTGAACGAAGTGAAGCTCCACGGGTGAACTGTGTTGAGCCAAGCCCCGTGCATCTGCGCGGGGCGTTTTTTAGTTTTAGCTCTGTTGAGCGGGGACCCGGTAAACCGGCACTATCCCCGGAAGGAGGGTTATGGCAACGCCTGCAAAGGTTTCAGCAGTAGCTGAGATCACTAACGATTTCAAGGAATCGAACGCCGCTGTCCTGACCGAATACCGTGGGCTCACTGTTGCACAGCTCAAGCAGCTGCGTATTTCTCTCGGCCAGGAGACCAAGTTCTCCGTCGTCAAGAACACCCTGACCGCAATTGCAGCCAAGGAAGCCGGTGTCGCAGCATTCGACGGCGACCTTTCTGGCCCCACTGCAATCGCGTTCATCAAGGGTGACGCAGTTGCAGCTGCCAAGAGCCTGACGGATTTTGCCAAGGCCAACAAGCAGCTGGTCATCAAGACCGGTTACTTCGAGGGCAAGGCATTGAACGCCAGCGAAGTTGCTGCACTGGCAGCACTCGAGTCCCGCGAGCTGCAGCTCGCCAAGGTTGCAGGTGTCCTCAAGGCTCCTGCCGCCGCAGCTGCACGCATCATTGACGCACTGCGCCTCAAGCTTGAAGAAGAGAACGGTGCACCGGCAGCTGCCGAGGCTCCTGCCGCTGAAGAAGCTGCTGAAGTTCAGGCAGAAGCTGGAGCAGAGGCCCCGGCCGAAGCTCCCGCAGCCGAAGAGAACTGATTCTCTTTACCCCACCAGACTCCGGTGTGAAGGCAATGGCCCAGGCCGCCAAGCACCACCTATAGGAAGGACGCCACACCATGGCGAAGCTCACCAACGAAGAGCTCATTGAAGCTTTCAAGGAACTGACCATCATCGAGCTCTCCGAGTTCGTCAAGCTCTTCGAAGAGACCTTCGAAGT
>DATFAE010000036.1:0-7477 GCA_035254945.1 Arthrobacter sp.
ATGCCGACCACCCAATCCCTTGGGTCCTCCCCGGTGTCGGTGACCGGCGGAGCCGGCCCGGCACCGCCGAAGGTGTAGACCCAGATGCCGTAGAGCTGGACCCCGATCATGGGAACCATCACGCACAGCGCGACCAGCCCAAAGCCGTCGGCGAGCAGGCTGCGGCCCCTGATGGAATTCGCCAGACCGAGACCGATCGCCGCGATAAGCGGAACACTGACAATGTTGGTGGTGACCCCGCCCGAATCGTAGGCAAGCCCAATGATCTCCGGCGGGGCGATATACGTCAGTCCCAGCGCCATTGCGTAGCCAGCGATCAGCAGTTTGTACACCGCCCAGCCCCGCAGGACCCGCAGGACGCCCAGGACCAGGACCAGCCCCACCGATACAGCGATGACGAAGCGCAGAACCAGTGCATTGATCCGACCGTCGCTGACCAGTTGGGCCTGCTCCGCGACAGCGATCACCGCTGGCTCCGCGACGGAGGCAGCGAAGCCAATGGCAAACCCAAAGGGCAGCAATAACCCCAGGGCCCCGCTCCGGACAAACTGGTTAGCCAGGTTCTTGCCGACCGGGAAGATACTCAGATCCAGGCCATGCAGGAACAGGGCAATGCCCACAGCCACGATCAGGAGCCCCGCCACCAGCTCCAGTGGGTCATCGGGCATGGAGCGGAACACCAGCAGTTGGAACAGGACAACGACGATCACGATGGGCAGAAGGTTCCTGAGCGCTTTAAGGAATTCGCGGGCGAATCGGCGGAGGTGCTCCATCGGGTCCTTCCCCGAAATGATCCTGCGAGTACCTGGTTTCTCAGTCTGCCGGTCCAGCCCAGTCACAACTACCAACCAAGGCTCGTGTGTCAATGGACGGCACTCGCGGGTCCACGGTTGTCATCGCCCGCTTGCTGCGAGCCGGGCGACCCGGCGTTCAAGTTCGGCGATGCGATCGGTGATCGGTTGGCTGTGCAGGATCTCGGCGACCTGGTCGGCCTCGTCCTCCTCCAGCACGATCCTTGCCACGGCGCGATCGGGCTCGGCCGGGTCGTAAATGAAGATTTCGCATCTGCCGGGACGCGCGGTGAGGATGCGGAATTGCTGGCCGTCGCGGGTCTGGCAGTCGTGCAGCACGCCGGCGCCGGGCACGGTGGAGTGGCTGGTATCCATGGGGCCCTCCGTTCCGTCGGTTCTTTGGGTAGGTCCAGTCTCCCGCCGCAGTCAGGGAGGTGCCATGGGGCCTGACACCCATTTCCGGTGCGCTGCGCGCCCGGCAATCCGCCGCCCGTGGGTGCGGGCCCTCATGGACAAAGGAGGCCGGCCGCGTAAGGCTAGTCAGATGCGGACTCCGCTCGAAACCAGGGCTGTCGGCGCGACCGCCGGGCTGCCTCCGAAGGGACCGGCACAGTTGCTGTTCTGGCGACTGTTCATCATCAACGGATTGCTCTTCGCGATAGGCACGCTCGTGTTGGCGCTTTCCCCGGCGACGGTGTCGTCTCCCGTCCTGCTCACCGAGGTACCGGTCCTGCTGATCGGGCTGGCCCTCATCCTCGCCGCGAACGCCGCCCTGGTCCGGGCCAGCCTGGCACCGCTGGACGCGTTGACGACCGTGATGCGCCGCGTGGGCCTGCTGCGGCGCGGTGGAGATCGGGCACCCGAGGCCGGCAACGGCGACCTCGAGCACCTCATCCGCACCTTCAACGAGATGCTTGACCGGTTGGAGGCGGAGAACAGCGCCAGCAGCGCCCTCGCGCTGGCCGCGCAGGAGGGCGAACGTCAGCGGATCTCGCGGGAACTGCACGACCAGATCGGCCAGAGCCTGACCGTCGCCCTCCTAAGTCTCAAGCGGGTCGTCGACCGGTCTCCCGATGAGTTGCGCGAGGAGAGCCTCGTAGCCCAGGCGGCGGTCCGCGCGAGCCTGGAGGAAGTCCGCCAGGTGGCTCAGCGTCTGCGGCCGGGCGTGCTCGCGGACCTCGGCCTGCGGAGCGCGCTGAGTTCGTTGGGCTCGGAGTTCTCCCGCTCGAGCGGGATCCCGGTGGTCTGGGAGCTCGATGACGATCTTCCCGACCTCAGCGGGGAGGTCGAGCTGGTGCTTTACCGCGTCGCGCAGGAGGCGCTCACGAACGTCGCCCGTCACGCGCACGCAACACGAGTCGATTTCGCGCTCACCTCGACGCCGGAAGGGCTGACGCTGCGTATTCTCGACGACGGGACGGGCGGCGAGTTCCGCGAGGGCGCAGGCATCCGCGGGATGCGTGAACGAGCCCTGCTCATCGGTGCCGAGCTGACGGTCGCCGCACGGCCGAGCGGGGGGACCGACGTTCGCCTCGTCGTTCCCGGCGTCGGAGCGAGGAGCTGAACCGATGGGTGAACCCACGCGCATCCTGCTCGCCGACGATCACGCCCTGGTCCGCCGGGGCCTGCGGATGATCCTCGACGCCGAGCCCGATCTCACCGTCGTGGCGGAGGCAGCCGACGGCACAGAGGCTGTCGCCGCTGCGAAGGCAGGCGGGGTGGACCTCGCTGTTCTCGACATCGCGATGCCTCAAATGACCGGGATCCAGGCAGCGCGTGAGATATCGCGGAGTGCGCCCGACGTTCGAATCCTCATCCTGTCCATGTACGACAACGAGCAGTACTTCTTCGAGGCGCTGCGAGCCGGGGCCTCGGGTTACGTGCTCAAGTCGGTCGCGGACCGCGACCTCATCGAGGCGTGCCGCGCAGCGATGCGCGGGGAATCATTCCTCTACCCCGGCGCGGTCACCGCTCTTATCCGTGACTATCTGGAGCGCGACCGCCGCGGTGACCGGATGCCGGACAGCATCCTCACGTCCCGCGAGGAGCAGATTACAAAGCTCATTGCAGAAGGCAACTCCGCCAAGGAGATCGCCGACATCCTCAGGATCAGCGTCAAGACCGTCGATCGCCACCGGGCCAATGTCCTGCAGAAGCTGGGGCTGCGCGACCGGCTGGACCTCACACGGTTTGCCATCCGCACCGGACTCATCGAGCCGTAAGAGAAGCCGACCATATCCAGGAAATCACTTCGGAATGGGCAGGTGAGGCAGGCCAGCCGGTTCAATCTGGACTGACAGTCCTTTCGTTCCCGGTACAGGTTCCGTCGGAGGGTTGCCGACTCCCTCCTGGTCCGATTCGGGACTCGAAACCTCTACGCCTCGAACCCTGGTGTTTCAAGACAGCCGGCAGGAGCAGACTGCTGCTGATATGTCTGCCGGGGCGGGCCGCGTTCTTTACCATTGAAGGATCAGCTGAAGGTCAGCGAGGGTGACATCAGCGCTGCGAAAAGACCGCCATTTATCGCTGTAATTCACACAGCTACGACTATGCCAATTCTTATCCGGGAAAACGCTGAAGCTGTCCCGCAGAGGGTTCAGCTAACGGCCACAGACCGTCCTTCCTGCACGGATTTGAGGAGTTAGCTTCATGGTTAGAGCGGGGCCGTTGTCTGCTTCCGCAGCCGGATGGCGCGGTCACGTTTATCACGCAGGTGTCCCAAGGTAAGTTCCAGCCCGTCGACCTCGCCTTTCCACCCTTCTGTTTCAGCTCGCTCCCTTCTAGCGATCAGGTCGGCTTCCAATTCGTCCAAGCGAAGAATCATTCGGGGTTCAATGTGGAGCATGGGGCAGCGCACGCAGGCGTGTTCGTGCGCGCATGGCGTGCCGTAGGGGCGGCCGCAGGTGCCCAGTTCAACTTTGCGTTTATCAAAATGCTCCTCGAACTCTTGCCACTCGGCATCGGTGACGCGGGCGTATTCATGGTCCGGGCGCATCGCCCTGCGGTTGGCTAGGTGCATCTGGTAGTGCCGAACGACCTCTTCATCGAACACGGCAACGTAGCCCCTGGTGGTCTGCAGGTTCGCGTGCCCCAACAGGGCGGCTCCGATGTGGATCGGAAGGCCGTTGTTGACCAGGTCGGTCGCGAAGATCCGTCTGAAGTCGTGCGGGGTGAATGCAAGCCCTTCGAATTCGGGCCGGTCTTCGGCGGCCGCGGTGCAGGCTGCACGCAGGAGTTTTGCGATCCGGCTGGTGCTGAACACTCCGCGCAGCGGCCCGCTGGAATGCTGGAAAAGGAAGGGAAGCGGCTCGCTGTGTTCCCGCTCGTGTGGGTCCCAACGGCGAATCAAGGGGATGGTCCCTAGATTTTCCTTGTGCCGGCGGATCATCTCGGCGATGACATGCAGCAGCTCGGGCGACATGGGAATGACTCTTTCCCTGTCAGTTTTTGACGGTGTGATCACCAAGAGACCTACGATTTCGCCGTTGGGTCGGCGGTATTGCCTGATGGACAGGTGACTGAGCTCGAGCAGTTCCTCGTGGCGGATCCCGGTGAGCCGGAGAATTTCGATGGCCGCCCAGGTCCAGAACGCGCGTTCTTCCTGGTCGGTGATGTTGATCTTCTTCCCCGTGGGGCCGAACACCCACAACTGCCGTTCCGGTTCGGGAGGAGCTTCAAATTCAATTCCGCGACGCTCCCTGGGGCCCTTGGCCGGTGCCCTTTGAGGTTTGCGGTGGGTCATGTGCGTGTAGCGGTCCCCGCCAAAGTCGAAACTGTCATCGTCCAGGGAACCGGCGGCTGCTTCTCGAAAAGCGTGCAGGCGTTCCTTTTCCGACGTGACATGTTTGACGAGCAGGTCCAGGAGGGGTTGGCGTGCCCTGGTGCGGTCGGCAATGCGCTCGGCCATCCGACGGCGGCCTGCCTTGTAGCCGCGGGAAGCGATCGGTGGGATGGGACACTTCGTGGCCCATGGTCCCCACCTCGGGGGGTCCTCCAGCGACCAAGCCTGAAGATCCAGATACAGGGCCCGCACGGCGATCAGCAAGTCCCAAATGCCCTGCCGGAGCCTGGGTCCGTCAGGGGTTTGGATGGTGTCGACTTCCTGCCGCCAGGCCTCGTAAGTTTTCTCGGTCAGGTGAAGGTTCTGCTGGCCTGGGTTTACGTGCTCGATCACGCACCAGAAATTGCGTACCAGGTGCCCTGTCAGGCCGCGGAGGGTCGAATGGTCCATGCCCAGGGCAGCGCGCTGGTTGATGTAGTCGATGAGCAGCTGCCGCACCCCGGCGTTCTTGACCCCGTGGTAGTCGACGAACTCCTCCACCGTTCGGGGGCCGCCGCGTCTGGCTGCCCGGATGGTGGCCGGTGTCCCTTCCGGGAACCTTCCCATGGAATGGAGCACTTCCCAGATCAGGCCGGCAATTTGCCGGTCGTAGTTGCCCTTCTTTCGAACGGCCCGCAGCTCGTGCTGGAAGTGGACTAAGGCGCCGGGGCTCAAATCGTAGGCGGGGATTCCCCGGCTGGCCAGAACGTAGGAAAGTTCGGTAAGTGCGCGGTGCTTTTGTGTGTCCGTCGTTGGAGTGTCCCGGATGCGGTCTGCGATCTGATCCAAGAGTCGGTCTTGCTGGCATTCGCGGAAGATCATCGAGAAATCGGCGACCACGTCACGGTGCAATGTCCGCACAGACGGGACAATGACGCGCATGGCCACCAACCAGGTCAGTCCGCTGGTCATGGTCCAGCTCTTGGTTGGGGGAGGATTCAACGAGGCAAGCCGCTCCGCGGAAGTGTCCCAGCCACTGGCGTCCCAACGTTCCTGCCACGTGCTTCCTTCGAAACTCGACAGGTGTTCTGCGACCTTCCGGATGGACCTTCGGCGCTTGTCCAGCATGACCGGTGAACGCGGAAGAAGGGTACACGCAGCGGTTTGCAGCTCGGCAATGGATGCCTTGCTGAGATCTCCCAGAGGCAACGGCAGGTTCCGAGGCGCGGCCAACGGGCTGACCATGGTGCCCTTTCCACCGATGTGCCGTGAAGCGGGCGGAACTTCGTCGTCGGCCAGTTCCCGACGGGACCAAATACCCGTGGTGGCAACACTAGCCCTGGACATCGTCGGTCCTCTTCCGTGCACCAAACACGGCGCTGATGTCCTCGGCCGCGTAGCCCGGGCTGTAACCCGGCGACGGCTGGTGTGCACGGGCGTGGAACTCCTGCATCTTGGCGATGACTTCTTCAGCCCTGGGCACCGCGTAGCGGCTGGTGGTGTGCAGGTCAGCGTGCCCAAGCACGACCTGGACCTCGGGCAACGTCAGCACACCGCTGTTGACCATGCGGATGGAGGCGGTGTGACGGAGATCGTGCAACGTCCAATTCGTCTCCGCAGCCGCATTCGCGCGCTGCACGATGCGCCTCGCGGCGGAATAGCTCAACGGCCTCTGAGGGCCGCGAAGCGTCCGCCACAAAGGATCGTCGGGATCTACTTTGCTGGATCCCAGATACCGTCCTAGCCATGTCATCGCCTCAGGTGACAACGGAACCCATCGTCTCTCCCTGGTGCCCTTCGAGATTACAGACAAGCGCTGGTTCGCCCAGTCGATGTCACTGGTCCGGGCGCCCAGGAGCTCTTCGGCCCTTGCACCTGAAGAGACAAAGCACTCAAGCAGTGCCCGGTCCCGGTCACAAGTCATCGACCCGAAAAGCTCTACCCACTGCCCGTCGGGGATCGACCGGGGCAGCGCGTGACTGGCGCGGCGACGGTAAGGCGCCCGACGAAAGGGCTGCTTCATTTCCAAGGGACTGCGATGCGAGAGCGCCTTGCGGCGATGCGCAGACGCCGGAACAGGATTCAACACAGGACCGCGGGACCACCGGGCGTGGAACTCATAGAAGTTTCGCACCGCGGCCAGGGTCAGGTTGACCGTAGCTGCCCCGTATCCGGCATTGAGATGGGGTTTCCCGGTCTTGATATTGACTCCACCTGGCAGCCCCGAGGACCGCCTGCGCTGCGGGTTGGGGGCGACCATGAACCAGCCGACCAATGCCGCCGTTTCCGCCTCCGTGGCGCGATCCCAGGAAACATGAACAGTCCACAGGACCCGAAACCACATCAGGGCTGCGTAGCAGTACGAGCGCATTGTGCGGGGACTCAGATCAGCAACGGCGAGGTCCCGTATCCAGGTGCTGACCTCCGACACCACCTCGCCGTTTGGATCGTAAAGGAGATAGGGCTCGTACGGACCGGGTCCCTGCCCAACGCGGCCAACCCTGGAAAGCTCAACAGACCCATCGCGCAGCCCGCGCCGACTATCGAAATCTGACCATTGCTCTGACATCCGAGATCACCTTTGGTGGTTGCAGCGGAGATAGCCCTGCTCCCATGCCTACAGCCAACAAGGCCGGAGATGCCGACGGCGCGCGGACACTAAGTGCAGATAACTAACCAGGAACGTGAGCCGTCATAGGGCTGGGAGCCTCCCTTAAAGACCAGCCCTTCTACTGCTGTTGCGGGCAAGTCCCTGAGCCAGGTCTTGGCCAGTTCCCGGTCCATGGTGACGGGGGAGAGGTTCAACGGTGCGGTCCAGTCCCGGGCCAGTTCCTCGAGCAGCTGCCGGCGGCCGGTAAACGGCACACCCCGGACGTCCTGTCCGGCGACGGCCAGAACATCGAAGGCCGCGAACGCGGCCGGCAAC
>DATFAE010000037.1:0-16652 GCA_035254945.1 Arthrobacter sp.
TCCGGTCCAGCCAGTCCCCCGCCGTGGTTGAGGCGACATACTGGCCTTCGGCCGACTCAAGCGCTGTTCCGGGTGCCGCAGGCACGTCAGGCAACTGTTCGACGTCGGCCTGCCGCTTGAGGCGGTTCCGCCAGCCTGTCCAGATCATCAGCAGGACGACGGCGATGATCGCCACGGTGATGATGCCGGTGAGGAGCTTGGTGTCCATCAGGAGACGCCCGCCGGTTCGCGGTAGGGGGTGTTGAGCTTGCCGTCCAGGACAGTGGGGTGGCCCTTGTAGAAGGTGGCCACCACCTTGCCGGGCAATTCCAGGCCGGCGAACGGCGAATTGCGTCCCATGGTTGCCATCTTGGCAGGGTCAACGGTCCAGCGGGCGGCGGGGTCCACCAGGATGACGTTGGCGGGCTCGCCGACGTCGAGGGGGCGGCCCTGGTCCGGCAGCCGGCCGATCTGTGCCGCGGCGGTGGAGGTTACCCTGGCGAAGTCGGCCCAGGTCATCAGCCCGGTTTCGATCATGGTGTGTTGGACCACGGACAACGCGGTTTCCAGTCCGGTCATGCCCATCGCGGCCTGGGCCCACTCGCATTCCTTGTGCTCGCTCGGGTGCGGTGCGTGGTCGGTGCCCACCACGTCGATGGTGCCGTCGGCCAGGCCGGCACGCAGCGCCTGCACGTCGGCGTCCGTCCGAAGCGGCGGGTTGACCTTGTAGACCGGGTTGTAGCTGCGGACCAGGTCATCGGTGAGCAGCAGGTGGTGCGGGGTGACCTCGGCCGTGACGTTGATGCCGCGTTCCTTGGCCCAGCGGATGATCTCCACGGAGCCGGCGGTGGAGACGTGGCAGACGTGCAGGCGGGAGTTGACGTGCTGGGCCAGCAGCACATCCCGGGCGATGATGCTTTCCTCGGCGACGGCCGGCCAGCCGGTGAGTCCCAGGACGGCGGACACTTCGCCTTCATTCATCTGCGCACCGGCGGTCAGGCGCGGTTCCTGCGCGTGCTGGGCCACCACGCCGTCGAACGCCTTGACGTATTCCAGGGCACGGCGCATCAGCACCGGATCGTGGACGCAGATGCCGTCGTCGGAGAACATGCGCACGCGGGCGCGGGAGTCAGCCATGGCGCCGAGCTCGGCCAGCTGCTCCCCCGCCAGCCCGACGGTGACTGCTCCGACGGGACGGACGTCCACCCAGCCGGCGGTGCGGCCCAGGCTGTAGACCTGCTCCACCACCCCGGCGGTGTCCGCCACGGGGGTGCTGTTGGCCATGGCGTGCACCGCGGTGTAGCCGCCCAGGGCAGCGGCGCGGGTGCCGGTTTCCACGGTTTCGGCGTCTTCGCGGCCGGGTTCGCGCAGGTGCGTGTGGACGTCCACCATCCCGGGAAGGGCCACCAGCCCGGTTGCGTCGATGACAGTGGCGCCCTCCGCGTCAGCGTGCGTGGCTGCACCGGTTCCCCGGGCGGCGATGACGCCGCCGCTGATGAGCAGGTCCTCGGCGCCGGCGCCCAGGACTGCTGCACCGCGGATCAGGTAGGTTCCGTTGTTCTCTGCCATCAGTTGCTCTCCTTAGTGGGGGTGGCGGCTGGTTCGCGGGTATCCCCGGAGAGCAGCAAATACAGGGCGGCCATCCGGACGGAGACGCCGTTCCGCACCTGCGACAGCACGGTGGAACGGGGCGAGTCCGCGGCGGCGGCGGAAATTTCCAGGCCCCGGTTCATGGGTCCGGGATGCATGATGATGGTGTCCTTCAGCCCCAGGCTGTCCAGGGCTCGGAGCCTGTTGTCGTCGAATCCCCAGCGGCGGGAATATTCGCGGGTGGTGGGGAAGAATGAGGCGTTCATCCGCTCGCCCTGGACGCGCAGCATCATGACTGCATCCACCCCCTGTGCCAGGGTTTCGTCCATGTTGTAGCTCACCTTGCACGGCCACTTCCCGACGCCGATGGGCAGCAGGGTGGGCGGCGCGACGAGGGTGACTTCGGCGCCGAGGGTACGGAGCAGCCACACGTTGGAGCGGGCCACCCGGGAGTGCAGCACGTCTCCGGCAATGGCGACGCGCATGCCCGCCAGGCCCGCGCCGATGGATGCCGTTCCCGCGAGCTTTGACCAGTGCCGGCGCATGGTAAAGGCGTCCAGGAGTGCCTGGGTGGGGTGTTCGTGGGTGCCGTCGCCGGCGTTGATGACGGCGGCGTCGATCCAGTCCGTGGCGGCGAGGCGGTGCGGTGCGCCGGACGCCCAGTGCCGGATGACGACGGCGTCCGCGCCCATGGCGGCCAGCGTCTGGGCCGTGTCCTTGAGGGACTCGCCCTTGGAGACGGAGGAGCCCTTCGCGGCGAAGTTGATGACGTCGGCGGACAACCGCTTGGCGGCCGCTTCGAAGGAGATCCGGGTCCGGGTGGAGTCCTCGAAGAAGAGGTTCACGACGGTCCGCCCGCGCAGGGCAGGGAGCTTCTTGACTTCGCGGTCTCCCACTGCGGCCATCTCTTCGGCGGTGTCGAGGATGCGGATGGCGTTGGTGAGGCTGAGGTCTTCGGTGGAGAGGAGGTGTTTCACGCGCCGCCCTCGATAACCACTTCGTTGACCGTGGATCCGTCGGGGGCGGTGTCGGTTTCTTCGAGGCGGACCCGGACCTTCTCGGCGGATGAGGTGGGCAGGTTCTTTCCCACGTGGTCGGCGCGGATGGGAAGCTCGCGGTGGCCGCGGTCGATCAGCACGGCGAGCCGGACGATCCGCGGACGGCCGAGGTCGATGATGGCGTCCAGCGCGGCGCGGATGGTGCGGCCGGAGTAGAGCACGTCATCGATGAGCACCACGACCTTGTTGTCGATCCCCGTGCGCGGGAGTTGGGTGGGATATGGCGGCCTGGTCGGCTGGTGGGACAGGTCGTCGCGGAACATGGTGACGTCCAGTTGCCCGACGATTGCGGCGGCGTCCACGGTGGGGTCGGCGGCAGCGATCTTGCGTGCCAGCCGGAGTGCCAGCGGGTAGCCGCGCCGCGGAATGCCCAGCAGCACAAGGTCCTTGGAGCCCTTGTTGGCTTCGAGGATCTCATGGGCGATACGAGTGAGGGCACGGTCAATGTCTGCCTGGTTGAGGACAACCCTGGCCGGAACCGGTGCGCTTGTGACAGAAGTCAACGCTCGTCTCCCCTTTCCCCGCCTCACAGGACGGAATTAAAAGAAGGATTATTTGCGTTTCAAAATTACCACACGGCGCAGCGCACACCCTCGCTGGCGGAGCGCGTTTATGGTCACACCGCGGCCCTGCCCGTGCGGTCTGCCATCACGCGGCGCGGCATGCCTTGGAGCAGTGTTGACGGCACCATAGGCTTTCCATATGTCGATGCCCCCTCATCATCCCCGTCCCGGACAGCCGGGGCCGTCCGGACCGCAAGGACCCTTGCCCGGCCAGGCGAACCCCAGCTGGATGGGCCATGTGCAGGCGGAGTACTACCGTCCGGTGCCCGGCAATCCAGGCAGCCCCATCCACTCCGTTGTCCAGCAGCACGCCGGGGGCATGCAGGCGCCGGTTGCTCCGCCGAGCCGCTCAGGCCTGCTGGGCCTGATGATCGGCGGCGGTGCCCTGGCCTTCCTCAGCCTGTTCCTGGTGGTTCCCTTCCTCCTCGCCAGCACGGGAACCGCCGGATTCCTGGTGGGGTTCATTGCCTCGCTGGTCCCGTTGTCTGCCGTGCTCCTGGCGGTCCATGTGATAGACCGCTGGGAGCCGGAGCCCAAAAGGTTGCTGTTCTTCGCGTTCACGTGGGGCGCCGCGGTCTCCATCGCCGTCACGCTGCTGGTCCAGCCGTTCTTCGCGCTAACCTTCCAGTTTTCCACGGAGGCCGATTTCCAGACCTATATGGCCACCGTCCAGGCACCGGTCGTGGAGGAATTCGCCAAGTCACTGGGGCTGCTGCTGCTTGTCCTGATGGCCCGCCGGCACTTCGACGGCCCAGTGGACGGGGTGGTTTTCGCCTTCACGATTGCCGGCGGCTTCGCCTTCACGGAGAACATTTTGTACTTCGGCCGGGCCATCGCCGAGTCGGCGAGCCCGGCCACGGATCTGGCCCAGATCTTCCTTTTGCGCGGCGTGATGTCGCCGTTCGCCCACGCCATCTTCACCGGGACCACCGGGCTCATCATGGGATTCGCTGCCCGGCGGTGGCACGCGGGCGCCTCAGTTGCCGCTTTTGTGGTGGGCTTGCTCCCGGCGATGTTCCTGCACAACCGGTGGAACAGCATGGGCCAGGGATTCCTGGTGGACTATATCCTCATCCAGGTTCCCATCTTTGCGCTGTTTATGGGCGTGGTGATCCTGCTGCGTATCGCGGAAAACCGGCTGACCCGGCAGCGGCTGCTTGAGTATGCAGGGGCGGGCTGGTTTACCCCTGCCGAAGTGGATCTGCTGGCCACGCCCGGCGGCAGGCGCACCGCCCTCAGCTGGGCGGCGGGCTATAACCGCCGGCGGCAGATGAAGGCCTTTGTGAAGGCGGCCACGCAGCTCGCCTTCACGCGGCAGCGGATCCTGAGCGGACGCGATCTCGCCCTGCACCAGGCTGAAGAGCGGGAACAGCTGCACAGGATCCTGGCGCTGCGGGCCGCCGTCGCCGGCTGACCGCACGGGCTGTCGGCACAGGCTGTGGGCTACAGGCTGTCCGCTGCAGGGACCAAACGAAAAAGGGGCCAGCCTCCGCCAGATGACGGAGGCCGGCCCCTTGGGGTTAAGCGTGGACTAGGCGAGCAGCGAGGGCTTCAGCTGCTGCAGGCGTCCGAGCAGTCCGTTAATGAACGACGGCGACTCGTCAGTTGAGAGCGTCTTGGCCAGCGCCACTGCCTCACTGACTGCGACGCCGTCGGGGACGTCGTCGTTGTACAGCAGTTCCCAGGTGCCGATCCGCAGGATGATGCGGTCCACCGAGGGCATGCGCTCCAGGGTCCAGCCCTGCGAATAGGTCTCCAGGAACTCGTCGATGGCAGCCTGCTGGGAGACCACGCCTTCGACGATTTCCAAGGTGTACGGGTTGACGATCTGGTCCGTCTTTTCCCGCCGCGCCCGCAGGACGTCAAAAGGGGAGACCGAGCGCTGCTCAGCTTCGAAAAGAACGTCCAGTGCCCTGTTGCGGGCCTTGCCGCGTGCGCTCACTACTCGCTGACCCGGCCGAGGTAGCTGCCGTCGCGGGTGTCGACCTTGACCTTGGTGTTGTTCTCGACGAACAGCGGAACCTGGATCTCGTAGCCCGTTTCGAGGGTGGCGGGCTTGGTGCCTGCGGAGGAGCGGTCGCCCTGGAGGCCCGGCTCGGTGTAGGTGATTTCCAGCACGACGCTGGGGGGAAGTTCAATGTAGAGGGGGGTGCCCTCGTGGATGGCGATGTTGACCATCTGGTTTTCCAGCATGAAGTTGGTGGCGTCGCCAACAGTTGCACCGGAGACGGTGATCTGGTCGTAGTCGGAGGTGTCCATGAACACGAAGTCCGCGCCGTCCTGGTACAGGTACTGGTAATCGCGGCGGTCAACCGTGGCGGTCTCGATCTTGAGGCCGGCGTTGAAGGTTTTGTCCACAACCTTGCCGGACATCACGTTGCGCATCTTGGTCCGCACGAACGCACCGCCCTTGCCAGGCTTGACGTGCTGGAATTCGATGATGTTCCAGAGCTGGCCCTCGAGCTTCAGGACCGTTCCGTTCTTGATGTCGTTAGTGGTTGCCACTGGTTTCCTCTGGTTTCTATCTGCCTGGACGGTCAGACGTTTCTATGCCGGGCAGACAGGCCGATCGGCCCGCCAGCGCGTGTTTGTCAAAAATCCAAGAACCATTCTACCGGTAAATCCGGCGCGGCTTCCGTCTGTGTGATCGGCGCCCCTGTCGGGCTGCGTTCAGCAGGCCAGTTCCAGGACGTCGCGGGCCCGCTGAAGGGCCACGGTGGAGGAGTAGATCAGGGCGGCGTCGGCCGATTCGGCGACGCGCAGGTCCAGTGCGCGGGCGAAGGATTCAACGGCGGCGGACGTCTGGCCTGCGCTGTACTGCGTCTTGCCGAGGAACTGCAGGACCAGTGCCTCGCGCGGGGTCCCCTGGACTTCGGCGAGGAGCTGCCTGAACAGCTCCACCGCCCGGTCCAGACGGTTGGAGACCCGCAGGACCTCCGCTTCGAAGGCCCTGAGCCGGAACGACTCGGGATCCCGGAAGCGGGCCTCGGCCAGCAGTTCGGCCGCCTCGGGGGCGTGGCCTTCCACCAGCAGTACAAAGATGTGGTCCGCAGGATCAGTGGACACTGCGAGTGCTTCCCGGCAGGCGTCCTCGTTCACGATCTGCGGCAGCAGGGATTCCGGGTTGATGCGGATTCCGGGGAAGCCGGCCTCGGGCCAGTCGCTGGTCCCTTCCAGGTCGCCGTACATCAGGACGCAATTTCCTGGTAGGCGGCGAACAGCAGTGACGTGTCCGGCACGTCAAGGATGCCGGGCTTCGCCACGCCGTCAAGCACAACAAACCGCAGGAGGTCACCGCGTGACTTCTTGTCCCGGCGCATGCCGTCCAGGAGGCCCTGCCAGCGGTCCCGGCGGTAGGTGACCGGCAGGCCGAGGGTTTCCAGGATGCTGCGGTGGCGGTCGGCGTCGGCATCGCTGAGGCGTCCCACGCTGCGGGCAAGTTCGGCCGCGAACATCATTCCCACTGACACGGCCGCGCCGTGGCGCCAGGAGTAGCGCTCCACCAGTTCGATGGCGTGGCCGAGCGTGTGGCCGTAGTTGAGGATTTCGCGGAGCCCGGATTCCTTCAGGTCCTCCGAAACGACTTTCGCCTTGACAGCGATGGCCCGCTCGATGAGTTCCCGGAGCACGGCGGACTGCGGATCCACTACAGCGTCGGGGTCCTTTTCCACGAGGTCCAGGATGGCCGGATCGGCGATGAAACCGCACTTGACCACCTCGGCCATGCCGGAGACCAGTTCGTTGCGGGGCAGGGTGTCCAGGGTGTCCAGATCCACCAGCACACCTGCAGGGGGGTGGAAGGATCCCACCAGGTTCTTGCCCTCGGCGGTGTTGATCCCGGTTTTGCCGCCCACGGAAGCATCCACCATTCCCAGCAGGCTGGTGGGCATGTGGATGACTTTGACGCCCCTGAGCCAGGTCGCGGCGACAAAACCGGCGAGGTCGGTCACGGCGCCTCCGCCCACGGCGACGATGGCATCGGAACGGGTGAAATCGTTCTGTCCCAGCACCTGCCAGCAAAACGCCGCCACCTGGATGTGCTTGCCTTCCTCGGCATCGGGGATTTCCGCGGTCAGCGAGGTGAACCCGGCGGCGGCGAGTTCGTCCCGTACGGTATCGCCTGTGAGCCGAAGGGCCCTGGGGTGGATCACCAGCACACGCCGCACCCGCTCCCCCAGGAGTTCCGGAAGGCTGCCGAGCAGGCCCCGGCCGACCACGACGTCGTAGTTCTGGGCCGCCGACTCTCCGGTGACCTTGATGACTGTTTCTTCGACGCTCACTTTTCAACTTCCTGTTTGGCAGCTGCGAATTCCCGCAGCGCAACTTCGAGCCGGCGCCCGATCTCGGCCACGGAGCCCTCACGGACGTCCAGGACCACGTCGGCCAGCCGTTCGTAAACCGGCTTCCTGGCGGCGAACATCGAAATCCACCGGCCCATGGCGTCGCCGGCGAGCAGCGGACGGCCTGAATTGCGGGCAATCCGGCTGGCCACAGTGTCGGCGTCGCATTCCAGGTAGACCACAGTGCAGCTGCCCAGGAGCTGCTGGGTTCCCGAGTCCAGGACGGCGCCGCCGCCCAGCGATACCACCGTGGACGTGCCGGCGGCCTGTTCCACAACGCTGGCCACGGTGCGGGCCTCGATCTCGCGGAAGGCACGCTCGCCGCGCCCGGCAAAGATGTCCGCGATGGACCCGTGGTTGCCTACGATCACCACGTCGGTGTCCACGAACGGTGTTCCAAGCTGCTGCGCCAGTTGGTATCCGATGGCGGACTTGCCGACGGCCATGGGACCGATCAGGACGATGGGGCGGGAGTCCTGCGCACCTGTTTTGCTGCGATGGGGCACTACTGGCCGATCGAGTCCAGGGACGCCGGAATGTTGTCCAGGTAACCCTTGATGTTTCGCTTCGTTTCGGCCACGGAATCGCCGCCGAACTTCTCGGTGACGGCCTCGGCAAGGACCAGGGCCACCATGGCTTCGGCCACTACGCCGGCTGCGGGCACGGCACAGACGTCCGAGCGCTGGTGATGCGCCTTGGCAGCCTCACCGGTGCTGACGTCGATGGTCTTCAGGGCACGGGGCACAGTGGCGATGGGCTTCATCGCGGCCCGGACGCGGAGTACGTCGCCGATGCTCATGCCGCCCTCGATGCCGCCTGCACGGTTGGACGTGCGGGTGATCTTGCCGTCTGCGTCCTTGACGATCTCGTCGTGCGCGGCGGAGCCCCGGCGTGCCGCGGTGAGGAAGCCGTCTCCGACTTCCACGCCTTTGATGGCCTGGATTCCCATGAGGGCTGCGGCCAGCCGGGAGTCGAGGCGGCGGTCCCAGTGGACGTAGCTGCCCAGTCCTGGCGGGAGGCCGTAGGCGAGCACTTCCACGACGCCGCCGAGGGTTTCGCCTTCTTTGTGGGCCGCGTCCACCTCGGCGACCATGGCGTCGGACGTCTCGCGGTCGAAGCAGCGCAGCGGGTCCGCGTCCAGGGCAATGACGTCCGCCGGCACGGGGAGCGGCCGGCCTTCGGGCACGGTGACGCTGGCGATGGAAACGGTGTGGCTGACCAGCTCGATGCCCAGGTGCTTGAGGAACTGGGCGGCGACGGTGCCCATGGCGACGCGGGTGGCAGTTTCGCGGGCGCTGGCGCGTTCGAGCACCGGCCGTGCCTCGTTAAAGCCGTACTTCTGCATGCCGGTGAAGTCGGCATGGCCGGGACGGGGACGCGTGAGCGGGGCGTTGCGTGCCTGGTCGGCGAGCACCGCGGGGTCCACGGGGTCCGCGGACATGATCTGCTCCCATTTGGGCCATTCGGTGTTTCCCACCTGGATGGCAACCGGTCCGCCCTGGGTCAGTCCGTGCCGGACCCCGCCGAGGATGGTCACAACGTCCTGTTCGAACTTCATGCGTGCGCCACGGCCGTAGCCCAGGCGGCGGCGAGCCAATGAATCGGCGATCTGCCCGCTGGTGAGTTCCACACCGGCGGGGACGCCTTCAATAATTCCCATCAGAGCCGGACCATGGGATTCACCGGCTGTCAACCAACGCAACATAATTTCCATCCTGCCACGTATGGCGCTCAGAACGCCCGTCGGGGAAGTCCGACTGCGTCACACATCACATCTATGACAGCTGCGTTAACTTCCTCCCCGAGCCGGGAAAAAAGCCGCACCTGTTCCACGGCCTGGTAGAGCAGCATCTCCAGCCCTGGGACCACCGCACCGCCGCCGGCCTGCCACGCCGAGGCGATCTTGCTGGGCCACGGATCGTATGCCGCGTCCAGCAGCACGCCGGGCGTCCGGGCGCCGCTGGACGCCAGTTCACCAGCAAGGCCGTCAGCCGCGCGGGGCGGCAACGTGGATATTACGACGTCGGCAGCCGCCGTCGGTCCCGCCGCTTCAGACAGGTGCCGCACTGCCAGGTCGACGCCGGCTCCGGCTGCGGCGGCACGCGCCTCCTGCACCCTGGACGGGTCGCGGACAAACAACTGCACTGATCCGGCGCCCAGCAGCTTGAGGGCGGCCACGGCCGAAGCGGCGGTGCCGCCGCCGCCAAGGATCACGGCAGAGGGTGCGGGCACCACGCCGGCGTTCCGGACAGCATCCACGATTCCGGCGACATCCGTGTTGTAGGCCACCAGGCGGACGCCGTCACCTGATTCTTCGAACACCACCGTGTTGACCACGCCCAGGACCTGCGCAACTCCGCGGACTTCGTCCACTTCCTGCAGCATCGCCGTCTTAAGCGGCATGGTCACGGAGAGTCCGCGCCACCCTTCCTGCCCCCTGATCTCATGCATGAAGCCAGGCAGCGTCCGCTCGGTGAGGTCCACGGCCGCGTAGCTGATGTCGATACCGAGCTTGGCGTATGCCGCGGTGTGCAGGGCGGGCGACTTCGAGTGGCTGATCGGGTGACCCAGGACGGCGGCCCGCAGGCTCATGCGCAACGGCCCACGTGGGCTTCGCACCAGGTGTTGTACTGATCCACGTACACGTTGTGCTCCGCCAGGGTCTTGGAGAACTTGGTCTCCTTGGTGTCCAGGTTGATGGTCACCCAGTAGAGGTAGTCGTTGGTCTTTGGCCTGGCGGCGGCATCGATGGCCGTCTTGCCGGGCGAACCGATGGGGCCCGGAGGCAGGCCGGGGTTGGCATAGGTGTTGTAGGGGTTTGCTTTGTCCTGGCGCTGTTCATCCGTGAAGTTGAAGCTCTTGGTACCCAGTCCGTAGGTCACCGCCGAGTCCACCTGCAGGTAGCCGTTGGTCTGGTCGTTGGGCTTGAGCCGGTTGTAGATGGCGCCGGCGACGTCCCCGTACTCGGCCTGGCCGCCTTCAGCCTGGACGATGCTGGCGACGATCACGGCTTCGTACTGCTTGGCGGGATCAGTAATGCCCTGCGACACGAGTTCATCAATCGTGACCTTGACCAGCGCGTGCAGGATGTCCTTGGCCGGGGTGCCCAGCGGGAACCGGTATTCCCCCGGAGCCAGGAAGCCCTCAAGGTTTTTCGCGTTGGCCGGCAGGCCGAAGTCCGCCGGAGAGTTGCTGAATGCGGTCAGTTGAGCCACTGGCACTCCGGACCCTTCGGAGATGGCCTGCAGCGATTCCCCGATCCTGAGGCCGGCGCTCAAGGCAAAGTAGATGACCTTGCTCTTGTCCTGCCCGAGGAGGACGTTGACGGCGTCCGAGTTTTTCATCTCCGTTTTGAAGGTGTAGTCGCCCGGCGACAGGGTTCCGCCTGAGGCCGTGAACGCCTGGAGGAAGGTGTCAGCGTTCGCCACCACCTTCGCGTTCTCCAACTTGGCGGCCATGGACCGGGTACCTTCGCCGGGCACAACGGACACGACGACTTCGCCGGTGCCGGGACCGGGAAAATCATTGGGTTTGTCGTTCCCGAGCAGCGGCTTGATGAACTGTGCCCCCACGGCCACAGCGGTGACAAAGACGGCTAGTGTCAAGAAGAGCGCGAGGAGGCGGCGCCGGCGCCGCACTTTCTTGGACGGCCGCGGCACTACGGCCACCGCTGACGCGCCGCCGAGCAGGCCGGCGTCGTGATGGTGGGCATCCGGATGGTATTCCTCGTCGTGGTGCTGGTCGTCGTAGTAGGGCGCATGGTCGGCGACATGGTGGCCATGTCCGTCGAGTTGGTGCGCGTCGTAGTCGTCGACATGATGGCCCTCGGCCACATGGGCGGCGTAGGCGGGGAAATGCTGATGCTCGTGCTCGAGCGGGAAGTCATCGTGATGGTCATCAGCGTGAACGGCGGCGGAGTGCAGGCCGTCATGCCAGGAAGCTTCATCCGGGCGTACTTCCGGCTGCGCGGGCCCGCCGTGCTGGATGGATGGCGCCGTGTCGGGAACAGCGGGGACAGCCGGAGCGGCTTCAGGCGCGGGGGCCGGCTCCGGAACGGTGGCAGGAACAACGCCATGGAACGGCTCATGGGCAGCTGCGGGAGCGGGGGCCGCCGGAGGGACAGTGGGGACGGCAGGCGCAACGGTGGCCGGAGACTCGGCGGCTGGCGCGGGTCCGGCCTCCGCAGCATGTGCGGGAGGGTGGCCTTCGGCGGTTCCGTGCCAGTCCCCTGCCTCCGGATAATCGTTCGCTGTTTCGTACGCCTGCTCAGGAACCACGTCGTTGCTTTCCGTGTGCAGGGACTTCTCCAGCGCGCGGAGTTCCTTGCGGGTCAGCTGCCTGGCGGCACCGTCGCTGGTGGGGCCGGAGGTGTCATCAATATTGGCCGGGCTCACTGTAGCCTTCCGTTATCTGAAGATCGAGTCTTGTCCTCCGAGGCAGCAGGCGCAGGCGTACCCGCTGCGCTGTCCCCGGATAGCCGCGGACGGGCCGGCGCGTTCACGCGGCTGCCAACGTCCGTTCCCCTGGCTTTTTGCATGTCGATGGCGTGCTGGAGAATTCCGGCCGCCGCAACCTGATCCACCACTTTACGGTGGTTGCGGCTGCTCATGCCAGCTTCGTGCAGGTTGCGGTGGGCCGTGACGCTGCTGAGGCGTTCATCGACGAGGCAGACAGGGACGTCCAGGCCGCGGCTTTCCAGTTCGCCGGCGAGCAGCTGCGCGTACTCCGTCGCCATCCGTGCGGAGGCGTGCTCCTCCCCCTTCATGGTCCGCGGAAGCCCCACAATGACCTGGACTGCCCCCAGTTCCTGGACCAGCCCGGCGATGACGCGGACGTCCGAGTTTTTCTTTGGGTTGCGGTCCAACGTCTTGTGGGGCGTCGCCAGGATCCCGTCGCGGTCGCAGAGGGCAACACCCACCCGGACTGTGCCGACGTCCACCCCCAGTTTGGGGCCCCGGGGGTAGGTGCTGGCTTCTGCTGGACTGGTCATGGGATGCCTATCGCCGGGAAATGGCGTCCACGACGGCCGCAAGCGCTGCTGCGACCTTGCTGGTGTCCGTTCCGCCGCCCTGCGCCACGTCATCCTTGCCGCCGCCGCCGCCGCCGAGGATCCCGGCAGCGAGACGGACCAATGCCCCCGCCTTGACGCCTGCTTCCCGGGCAGCCTCGTTGGTGGCCACCAGGATCACGGGCCGGTCGTTGCTGACACCGGCAACAGCGACGGTGGACGCTGCGGAACCGAGCCGGTTCCGAAGGTCCAGGGCCAGGCCGCGGAGGTCATCGGCGCCGCTGACCTGGCCGGCGTCGTGGGCGATGACACTGACTCCGGCGGCATCCTTGGCGGTACCTGCGATCTGTCCGGCGGCGGCAGCGAGCTGTTCCTTGCGGAGGCGTTCCAGTTCCTTTTCGGCGGACTTGAGCTTCGCCAGGGTCATGGCGATCCTGTCTGTCAGCTGGCCGGAAGGCACCTTCAGCATTTCGGTCAGTTCCGTCACGAGGGCACGCTCTGCTGCCAGGTGGCGGAACGCGTCCATGCCTACGAAAGCTTCAACGCGGCGGTTTCCGGAACCGACGGACTGCTCGCCCAGGAGGGAGAGGCTGCCGATCAGGGACGTGTTGGAAACGTGGGTGCCGCCGCACAGCTCCCGGGACCACTCGCCGTCGATCTCCACGACGCGGACTTCGCTGCCGTAGTTTTCGCCGAAGAGCGCCATGGCACCCAGGGCCTTGGCCTCCGCGAGCCCCATGACCTTCGTGTCCACCCGGAAGTTGTTGCGGATGGCCAGGTTTGAGACTTCCTCGATTTCCGAGCGGGTGGCGGTGCTGAGGCCCTCGCCCCAGGCGAAGTCAAAGCGCAGGTAGCCGGCCTTGTTGTAGGAACCGCGCTGGGTGGCTTCCGGGCCCAGGATCTGGTGCAGCGCAGCGTGGACAATGTGCGTGCCGGTGTGGGCCTGTTCTGCGGCGTGGCGCCGTTCCCGGTCGACGGCGGCGCGCACCAGGGCGTCAGAGGGGATCTCGCCTTCGCGGACGATCGCCTTGTGGACGCTGAGTCCCTTCAGTGGTCGCTGGACATCGAGGACCTCGACGACGAATCCGTCGCCGGTGATCAGGCCGGTGTCAGCTGCCTGGCCGCCTGCCTCGGCGTAGAAAGGCGTCTCTGCGAGGACAAGCTCGATCTCGTCCCCCGTGGAGGCCTGGGCCACTGCCCGGCCGCCGCTGAGGATGCCGCGGACGCGGGACTCGCCGTCCAGGTCGGTGTAGCCGGTGAAGACGGTCTCGCCCTGGGCGAGGAGTTCCTGGAAGGCGCTGAGGTCGGCGTGGCCGCCCTTCTTGCCCTTGGCATCGGCCTGGGCACGCTGGCGCTGTTCCAGCATCAGCCTGCGGAATTCAGGTTCGTCCACCCGGAGTCCGGCCTCTTCTGCCATCTCCAGAGTGAGGTCAATGGGGAAGCCGTAGGTGTCGTGGAGTGCGAACGCATCGGCACCGGACAGCGGCTTGCCGGCTGCTTTGGAAACAGTTACGGCGTCTTCGAGCCGTGCGGTGCCGGATGCGATGGTGCGCAGGAATGCTTTTTCCTCCGCGTATGCGATCCGGCTGATCCGGGCGAAGTCCGTCTCCACCACGGGGTAGACGCCCTTCATGGCATCGCGCGAGGCGGGCAGGAGGTCCGGCAGGCAGGCCTTTTCGACGCCGAGCAGGCGCATGGAGCGCACGGCGCGGCGGATGAGGCGGCGCAGTACGTAGCCGCGGCCTTCGTTGGAGGGCGTCACGCCGTCCGCGATCAACATCAGGGCCGACCGGATGTGGTCGCCGACAACGCGCATCCGGACGTCGTCGGTGTGGTGCGGGTCATCCGGCGTTTCGGCGGAGGTGTATTCCTTGCCGGAGAGTTCCGCAGCCTTGTCGATGACGGGACGGACCTGGTCGGTCTCGTACATGTTCTCGACACCCTGCAGGATCATGGCAAGGCGTTCCATGCCCAGGCCGGTGTCGATGTTCTTTTTGGGCAGTTCGCCGACAATGTCGAAATCGTCCTTGGAGCGGACGTTGTCGATCTGGTACTGCATGAACACCAGGTTCCAGATTTCGACGTAGCGGTTCTCGTCGGCGATCGGACCGCCGTCGACGCCGTAGGCCGGGCCACGGTCGTAGTAGATCTCCGAGCAGGGGCCTGCGGGCCCGGGCTGGCCGGTGTGCCAGTAGTTGTCGGCCTTGCCCATGCGCTGTATGCGGTCAGCCGGGACGCCGGTGTTCTTCAGCCACAGTTCCTTGGCTTCGTCGTCCTCTTCGTAGACGGTTACCCACAGGAGTTCCGGGGACAGGCCGTAGCCGCCGTCGGCCACGCTGGTGGTGAGCAGTTCCCAGGCGAACTTGATGGCGTCTTCCTTGAAGTAGTCGCCGAAGGAGAAGTTGCCGCACATCTGGAAGAAGGTGCCGTGGCGTGCGGTTTTGCCCACCTCCTCGATGTCACCGGTGCGGATGCACTTCTGCACGCTTGTGGCGCGGGAGTAGGGGGCTTCCTCGCGGGCCGTCAGGTACGGGATGAACGGGACCATTCCGGCCACCGTGAACAGCAGGGAGGGGTCGCTGGAGACCAAGGAGGCGGAAGGCACCGCGGTGTGGCCTTTGCTGACGAAAAAGTCGATCCAGCGCTTGGTGATCTCCTGCGACTTCATGAGCTGTTTACTTACCCTTCTTGGTTCACGCGTCGTGTGCAGCGTGACAGTTTTGATTCAGTGGGCAGCCCCGGCGTACGGGACTGCTGGTTTAATTCTCCGCCGGTTCCGGTGCGTCAGCGCCGGACCAGCTCCTGGGACTCGACGCCGAGGGCGGTGCGGAGGTCGGTCTCACGCTCGCGCATTCCGGCGCGTACGGCGTCCGCGAAGTCGTAGACGCCGTCGGCCAGCCGTCCCACGGCGCGGTTCAGGCCAACCGGCCCCAGGTTGGCCTGGGCTTCGGTGACTTTGCGGAAGGCGATGACTCCGATGGCCACGCCAATTCCCATCCAGACAAGTCTCTTCATTTTAGTTTCTCCGGTGGCTTAGCGGCTGCGACGGCCGGCTGCGGGCTTTTTGCGGTTGGCGAAGGCGGAGCGCACGCCGTAGCTGAATGCGGCCACCTTGATCAGCGGAGAACCGACAGTTGCCGCCATCAGGGACGACAGCGCGGAGAGGTTGGCTGAGGCATCCGAAACGTTGGAGGCAATGCCGTCCACTTTCTTCAGCTGCTGGTTGGTGGTGGACACCGTGGCCGTGACTTCGTCCATCAGGGGCGTGGCGCCGTCGCTTATGGCGCGGATGGACGTGCGCACCTCGTCAAAAACCCGTCCCAGCTTCAGGATGGGCACCGCGAGCAGCAGCACCAGGAGCGCGAACACCCCGGCAGCGATCAGGCCGGCAATATCGCCACCAGACATAGACGTTCATCTCCTCGAAACTGTGTGGATCTGTTCCATCTGCGCGCACAATTTCCGTGCGAACCGCAGATGCCCCCCAAGTACCTTACATACAAAGAAGCCCGCGGCGCTTGCCACGGGCTTCTCTGGATACGCTGCTGGGATTTAGCGTGCGTAGAATTCGACGACGAGCTGCTCTTCGCAGGTCACGGGGACCTCGGAGCGCTTCGGGCGGCGAACCAGGCGTGCCTGCAGGGCGTCAAGCTTGACGTCCAGGTAGGCCGGAACCTGGGGCAGGACGTCGCGGTGTGCGCCGGCCGCTGCAACCTGGAGCGGAACCATGGTTTCGCTGCGGCTGTGGACGTGGACCAGCTGGCCCTCGCCGACGCGGAAGGACGGGCGGTCAACGCGGATGCCGTCAACCATGATGTGGCGGTGCACAACGAGCTGGCGGGCCTGGGCGATGGTGCGGGCGAAGCCTGCACGCAGCACGAGGGCGTCGAGGCGCATTTCGAGCAGTTCGATCAGGTTTTCACCGGTCAGGCCCTTGGTGCGGCGCGCTTCTTCGAAGGCGCGGGTCATCTGGGCTTCGCGGATGCCGTACTGGGCGCGCAGGCGCTGCTTTTCGCGCAGACGTACGGCGTAGTCGGAGTCCTGCTTCTTGCGGGCACGGCCATGCTCACCGGGGCCGTACGGGCGGCGCTCCATGTACTTGGCGGCCTTGGGG
>DATFAE010000038.1:0-8155 GCA_035254945.1 Arthrobacter sp.
TCGGGCGAACGCGATGAGCGTTCCACCACCACCACGGCGGCCGGCGCCAGGTGTGCGTTGAGTTTGGCCAGCACGGTGGACAGGGCGGGCTCATCCAGTGGGTAGGGGGGATCCAGGAAGACCAGGTCCCAGGTGTCGTCAGGTGTGGCGCGCTCGAGGAACGACTCCACCTTGGAGCGGTGCACCGTGACGACTTTGCGCCCCACCACGCCGTTGACCAGATCTGCATTGCGCTGGCACACGCCGCTGGCCTTGGCGTCAAACTCGACGAGGTCAACGGTGCCCGCTCCCCTGCTGCCGCTCTCCACGCCGAGGGCCCCGGACCCGGCGTACAGGTCAAGGACCCGGGCGCCGGAGATCACGTTGAAGGCGTCCAACCGCGAAAACAGGGCTTCCTTCACCCGGTCCGTGGTGGGCCGCGTCAGCGATCCCGGCACGCTGAGCAACGGGGTGCCCCCGGCGGCTCCCGCGATGATCCTGCTCATGCCGGGCACCTCCTGTGCCGCGCCGCCGTGCCGGCCTGCGCCGCGCTATCCGCGTTCAAGGAACGCCTCCTTCTCCGGATTAAGGTATTCATCGATGGCGTGAGCCAGCTGTGGATGCTCCTGAAGGGACGGGTCAGAACCCACGATTTTCTGGGCGTCCTCCCGTGCCTTGGCTATGACGTCCTCGTGCTCCAGCACCCTGAGGAGTTTCAGCGTGGAGCGGCCGCCTGACTGTGAGGCGCCCAGGATGTCCCCTTCACGCCTCAGCTTCAGGTCTTCCTGGGCGAGCGCAAAGCCGTCGGTGGTGGCGGCCACCGCGTCCAGCCGGCGACGGCTCGGATGGCCGGGCTCCAGGGTGGTCACCAGCAGGCACGTGCCAGGATGTCCGCCGCGGCCCACGCGCCCACGGAGCTGGTGGAGCTGGGAAATGCCGAAACGGTCGGCGTCGAGGATGACCATGAGGGTTGCGTTATGGACATCGACGCCTACCTCGATGACCGTGGTGGAAACCAGGAGCTTGGTCCGGTTGGCCGTGAAATCAGCCATGGCGGCTGACTTGACCGCCGGGTCCTGTCTGCCGTGAAGGGGAGCCAGCGGCACGCCGGCCAGCGCCGGCTCCTGCTGGAGATGCTCGACGACGGCCGTCACCGACGCGAGTTCGCGGGCCGCGCCGCCCTCTTCCAGGTCCGCGGCAGTTGGTTCCGTTTCGCCCGGGCTGAAGTCGCCGTCGTCGTCGGTTCCGATCTTTGGGCAGACGACATAGACCTGGTGGCCGGCGTCGATCTCCTCACGCGAACGGGACCAGATGCGGCCGGCCCAGCCAGGGTTCTCGGCCAGACCCACCACGTGGGTGGAGATGGGGGCCCTGCCCGCGGGCAATTCGTCGAGGACGGACGTTTCAAGGTCCCCGAAGACCGTCATGGCCACGGTCCGGGGAATCGGGGTGGCCGTCATGACCAGCAGGTGCGGGGGTTTGCTGGCCTTCGCCCGCAAGGCATCGCGCTGCTCGACGCCGAACCGGTGCTGCTCATCCACCACTATCAGGCCAAGGTCGTAGAAGGACACGTTGTCACTGAGCAGGGCGTGGGTGCCGATCACGATCCCGGCGGTCCCGGACGCGGCGTCCAGCATGGCCTGCTTTCGGGCTGCCGTGGGCATGGATCCGGTGAGGAGGGTCACCTGGACGGCGTCGCTGCCAAACCCGCCGAGCAGTCCGTCCCGGGACAGCGGTCCCAAGGTGCGCCGGATCGATTCGAAGTGCTGCGCGGCGAGGACTTCAGTCGGGGCAAGGAGGGCCGCCTGACCCCCAGCGTCCACTACCTGCAGCATGGCCCGGAGCGCTACGACCGTCTTCCCCGAGCCCACCTCGCCCTGCAGCAGCCTGTTCATCGGACCGTCCTGGGCAAGTTCGGTGGAGAGCGTCTTGCCAATGGCGGCCTGGCCGGCCGTCAGGGTAAACGGTAATTGCCGGTCGAAGGCAGCCAGCAGTCCATCGGCCACCGGGCGCCTTGCGGTGGCTTCTTCCGCGGCCAGCTGGGCCCGGC
The DNA here is from genome assembly GCA_035254945.1 of Arthrobacter sp. Lineage (GTDB taxonomy): Bacteria > Actinomycetota > Actinomycetes > Actinomycetales > Micrococcaceae > Arthrobacter. Next base: position 2,030 of record DATFAE010000038.1, read on the forward strand.
GCCGGGCGAGCGCCGACTGCAGGACCAGGGCTTCCTGATAGCGGAAACGGTCCCGGGCACGCTGCCAGTCCGCCGTCGACTCCGGTGCATGGATCAGCCGGTACGCCTCAGCGACCGGCAGGAACTTTTCACGTGCGGCGACGGCGGCCGGAACCGGGTCCGGCAGCTCGTCGAGGTCGGCCGTTTCGAGCAGGGCCCGGACGACCTTCTGGATGGCCCAACTGGTGAGTTTGCCCGTGGCCGGGTACACCGGGATGGGCATCAGGGCGAGGGTTTCCGGGTCCTTCCCCTGGGTGAAGGGGTCCTCGTCCACCAAAAGGAAATCGGGGTTGGTGAGTCCCAGCAGACCCCCGTAGCGGGTGACCTTGCCGGAGAACAGTGCCCGTCGCCCCTGCAGCAGCTCAGCCTTGGCACGGTAACCGTTGAAGAAGCTGATTTTGAGCGTGCCCGGGACTTTGCCGCGGTAATCGCTGCCCCCGACTATCCGGAGCCCCGGCGTTCCGTTGTCGTCGGAGACCACGACGTCGGTGATGGTGCCGCGGCGTGCCTTCATGGTACGGGTGCTGTTGGACACCACCCTGGCTATCAGCGTGACGTCCTCATCCAGGGGGACCTCGCTGATGGGAGTCAGTTCACCGCGGTTCAGGTATCGGCGGGGAAAGTAGTTCAGCAATGCACCGACGGTGGTCAGGCCAAGGTGTTTCCCGATGACCCCGGCGGAGCGTTTACCGACAAGGCGTCCGAGGTCAAGGTCGAGGTCAGAGCTCATGCCCACTGGAGTTCACCGGGTCGGCCTGGGGGTCGCGGGGCAGTGCGAGCTCGCTGACCGTGATCTGCGTTGGTTCGCCCAGGGAACGGATGAGCCTGACGGCCAGTTCAGCGTCCGGTACATGGACGTGGACGCGCCAGCGGTAACTGCCGTCTGCCTCAGCGGTGGTGCCCACCTGGCTCATGATGACTGACTCGCCGATCTCGTCGAGCCGCTGCCGCAGCGTGGCCGCGTTGAGCGGCGACAGGCTGATGGTGCACATGACTTCCACGCCGTCGTCATCGGGCATGCTGGTGTGGATGTGCGGGTCCTGGACGTCGTAGCCGTGCAGCCCGTCAAGGAGTTCGCTTTGGAGTTCCTCGCCCAGGATGGCGGAGCGGAGGCAGTCGAGGATGAGCAGCATACCCACACCGCCGGCGTCTACGACGTGCGCGGCCTGCAGGGCGTCCAACTGCCCCTCGGTGCGGATAACCGCGGCCAACGCGCCCTCCACGGCAGCGTCCAGCGAAAGTCCGAGGGCATGGTTGCTGTCGTTCCCGTTCTGCCCGGCGTCCACCGCGGCGGCGGCCCGGGCGGCCGCTTCCATCACGGACAGCATGGTGCCCGGCACCGGGTCACTCAGCGCAGACCATGCCCGGATCTGTGCACGGTTGAGCGCCGCGGCGAGCAGGGTGGACGTCAGGCGGGTATGGCCGGCCAGCGGTTCCGCCGCGGCGCACAGGAAGACAGCGAAGAGTGTGCCCGAATTGCCCCGGGCCTGTTCCATGGCCGCCTGTCCGGCGGCCGCCAGGACCGCTCCGACGTCCGTCTGGCCGGCGTCCGGCTGGCGGAAGTCCACGCTGGTGCCGGCGTGGCCCGGAGGGTTGCCGTGGAGCGCCTGGGCCGCGGCCCGGACAGTGAGATACAAGTTGGTTCCGGTATCACCGTCTGCCACGGGGAAGATATTGATGGCGTTGAGTCGGTCACTGTGGTTGCCAAGAGCCGTTTCAGCTTTGCCCAACCATCGCTTCATTGCTTGCGCGTTGGCGGCAACCTTAGTGTGCAAAGTGATCCCATCCCCCGGTGTCCGCGGCGTGGCCCGCAATTTTGATGCCTGGGCTTTCGTTATCGCCCAAGGCCTGTACTGAGCCTATCGCAGTGAATCCGGGAGGCAGCTGAACGCCGGGAGGGAATGTGGCCAGGAGGCCGTGGTCCTCTCCCCCGGCCAGCACCCAGCCCATGGGGTCGGTGTCGAGAAGTTTCGACGCCGGTTCCAGCCCGTCCGCCAAGTGTTTAAGCGCCTCCGGATCAAAATCAAGGACCGCGCCGCTGGAACGTGCGAGCCGGGTGCCGTCGCGGAGCAGCCCGTCGGAGATATCAAGCATTGCCGTAGCCCCAGCCGAGCGGGCCAGCGGCCCGGCGGCAAGCGGAGGCAGCGGCCTGCACTGGAGGGTAACGAGGTTCCGCTGTTCCGCAGTGAGCGAGTCAATGCCTGTATCCGATTCCAACAGGGCGAGCCCGGCAGCAGCCCGTCCCGCCGTTCCGGCCAATGCCAGTACATCGCCGGGGCGTGCTCCGGACCTCAGCACGGCCGTCCCGCCGCTAAGGGTGCCCAGCACCGCGACGCTGACGGAAATTTCCCGCCCCCGGCCAAGGTCACCCCCTGCCACGGAACAGTCCTGGGCGCCCAGCCCCCGGATTCCGGCTGTCAGGCCATCGGCAAGATCCTCCACCCAGCTGACCGGCGTGTCCGGCGGAAGGGTGAGGCTGACCACCATGGATGTGGCCGTGGCGCCCATGGCATTGATGTCGCTGAGGTTCTGGGCAGCAGCTTTCCAGCCCACGTCAAAACCCGTGGTCCGGTAGCCGTTGGGCCACTGAAGCCTGAAGTCCTGGTCCTGAACCTGGGTGTCGATGCTGACCACGGCCCTGCCGTCCGGCGCCGCCACGATCGCGGCGTCGTCCCCGGGCCCAAGCAGCGTGGCAGCGGCATGGCGGCTGTCCAATGCCAGGCGGGGAAAGATCCTGGCCAGCAGATCGGACTCGGACAGTGCGGCGACTGTCACGTCGCCGGCAGGCAGGACTTTCTCGCGGGGGTCCTCTTCAGTCGGGGCATTCCCGGGCAGGGCATTTACAGGCACGCCACTACGCTACAGCGCGGCGCCGACAAATTCGTCAGTACGTTGTCTGACGGCAACCAAGATGAGTGTTGCCCTCAGAGAGGCCGGCAACTCCCAGACCCCACGCACAGACAGTGTAGGTTCCCCGCTGCGTCACGGGAATTGCTTCCTCGTAGCCATGGTTTCCCACGACCTGGATGACAGTGTTTACATCGGGGCGGCTGTTGTCCGCCACATAGGCAGTGGCCTTGATCGTGCCATCAGGGTAGGTGACGTAGAGATGCACCGGAATGCTGGCGGCGGGCACCGCCGGATCGAGTGTCCATCCTTTGGCCGTGAGGCTGGCTCCCTGGGTCCCTGCCAGCACTTTGACCGAGTCAAGGTATCCGATGGGGGCCGCCGTTGCCTGGGCTGTAATAGCCTGGCAGCCCAGGAGAGTGTTGCCCAACGGCAGGGCGCTGACGGCGAGGCCGTAAACGCACACCCTGTAGGACCCCGCCTGGCGGATCGGAACGGTGGCCAGGTAGCCATGGTTTCCGGTCGTGCCCATCACAGCATTGACATCGGCCCGAACCTGATCGGCCGTGTACGCTGTGCTCGTCGTCGTTCCGTCCGGGGCCGTGACGTAGACATGGACCGGGATGGAAGCCGACGGCGTCCCGGGATCCAGGGACCAGCCCTTGACGGTGATGGAGGCCGTTGTGCTTGCGGTGTTCACCGACGTCGAGTCCAGGTAGCCGATGGGGGCCGCCGTCGGCTGGGCGGCAATTGACTTGCAGCCAAGGAGGCTGTTTCCGAGGCTGAACTTACTCACAGCAAGGCCGTAAGTACACACGGTGTACTGCCCGCTCAGAGTGATCGGGACGTCGGCCAGGTAGCCGTGGTTGCCGGTAACGCCCATGACAGCGTTCACGTCGGCTTTGGGTTTATCTGCAGTGAAGGGCTGGGACGTGGTCTTCCCTGCCGGGTCCGTCACGTAGACGTGGACAGGGATGGAGGCCGCCGGCGTTCCTGGGTCGAAGGTCCAGCCTTCAGCGCGGAGGACCGGGCTGCCGTTGCTCAGGGTCACGGACACCGAATCAAGGTACCCGACAGGGGGCGGAGAACCTTCCAGGGACACCGACCGGCAGCCAAGATCGGCGGTTTGCACGGCACCCAGGGCGTAGACGCAGACACCATACGTGCCGGCCGTCGTCAGGTCGAAAGACTTGGTGAATCCATGATCTCCCGTTACCTGCATGATGGTGTTCACATCGGACCGGGGCTGATTGGCGGTGACGGCGTAGCTGCTCCGCACCCCGCCGGGAGTTGTCACATAGACATGGACCTCGGAGGACTCTGCAGGTTTGGCGCCGTCGAAGGCCCAGCCGCGCACGTCCAGCGAGGCTTTGTCACCGGAACGCGAAATGGCCACCGAATCCAGGTAACCCACGGCAGGCGCCCCGGGGGGACGCAGGGTAACGACGGCGGCCGTGTCACTGACCGACTCCACAACGACCTGCGTTCCGGCATGCGTCCTGAACGTGCTTCCGGCCTGCCATGCCTGCGTCGAGCTGTAATTGCCGCTGATGGGCAAGGTCGACGGGGGCAACAGGATGGAGGAGTTTCCTGAGCCCTGCTGCGAGATCTTCACGCCCCGGTTGCCGCCCACTGCCTTGCCGACGTCGTAGCCGACGGGGGCCCTCAACTCGAGGTAGTAGACCTCCCCGGACTTCGGATCGGTGAACTTGGCGGCGCGGGCCGCCGCTGTCCCCGCCCAGGGCTTCAGTGTCAGCGACCTTGTGGAGGTCACCGTGCCGGCGTCGACAATCTCATTGCCGTTGCCGAAACGCCCCATCTCCCATAGCGGGGCGCCGATTGCCGGCATGAAGTCGTAGTGCGAGATGCCCATGACATCCAGATTGTCGCCGTAGGTCTTGATGCTGCATGACGAATCCGCGAACCCGCCGTACGGTCCGGGGCCGACGTCGGAGATCCCGCTGCCGCACTGCAGGCTGTTCGCGTGGTCGAGCCCCAGCGTGTGCCCGAACTCATGGGTCAGCACCGGCGTACTCAGCCTGCTGTTCTGGGGCATGATGATGCGGCCGCCCACAGTACCGTTGCTGAACGCCATGCCCGCCGCGCCATTGGTCAGGTAAGAGCCGGGAATGTACATCACCAGGGCGGTGTAGGACGTCTGGGTCCACCCGAGTTCCCGCGAGACAATGTCAACGATTTCGTTGGGTGTCTGGGTTGAGCGCGCGGCCGACGGCATTGCCGTCACAGCCTTGATCAGCGACATATTCACCCTGCCCACCGTTTGCGTTGACCAGTACGCGCTGGCCGCACCCAGGGACGCCTGGGCAGCCGCCATGGGCACCGCGGTGTTGGTCTCCTCCACTGTCTTGTCGGCAAGCTTCACAGTCACCAGTGTGGTCTTGATGGTGCCTGCCAGCGGCTGGTCGACATACGTGTATTCCGATTCGATGTCCCGAGGAGGGACCTCCGGGCGGACAAAATCGTCCACGGGCATGGGGCCGGGAGCGGTCACGGCGGGCACGGTGGCCGGCGCCGGAACACCCGCCGGCGCCGCAACGGCGAATTGGGGAACAGCGGACGACAGCACGATAACGGACACGGCCAAGGCCGTCCGACGAAGAATATTCAAGAGTGCTCGCTTAGGGGTGAGACCAGAAGTGATGGAGCCATCCTAGGGGAACGAGAGGGCACTGCGGGGGTTTTTGCGGAAATCCTGAGCCAAGCCTTGGAATCGCGAATCCCAGGATTGGCGCAGCAAACGCTAAATGGAGATGATGGGGTGATGCGCCCAGCCCCCTTGCCTGCAACAACCATGTCCGCCCCGGCGTCATTAAGCAGGGCTTGCGGCGCAGTGGCCGTCCTGGTTGCCGCAGCCGCCCTGACCGCGTGCTCGCCGGTGGTGGACGTGACCGCGGCGCAGGATGCGGCCAACCCCGCGTGTTCACCCATGATGGTGGCGCTGCCCGACGCCATTGGCGATGCGGGCCTCCGGAAAACGAACAGCCAGGCGACCGCCGCGTGGGGGGACCCTTCCCAAGTGATCCTGCGCTGCGGCGTCAACGTTCCGGGACCGACGACGGACCGCTGCGTCAGCGTCAACGGCGTGGACTGGGTCATCAAGGAAGGGGACACTGCCTGGACGCTGACTACTTTTGGCCGCGAGCCGGCCACCGAAATCCTCCTCACGAAGGATCAGGAAAGCGTCAGCTCCGCCACCGTCCTCGCTGACCTGTCGGCAGC
>DATFAE010000039.1:0-15701 GCA_035254945.1 Arthrobacter sp.
CCATGGTCGGGTGCCTGGCATGGGGAAACCCCTGAGCGGTGGTACCTGGCTGTGCCGGGCCGGGCCGTGCCGGGCTGTACCGGGCTGTGCCTGGCTGTGCCTGGCTGTGCCGGGCTATGCCTGGCTGTGCCGGGCCGTGCCGGGCCGTGCCTCAGCATGGTCCTGCTGTTGCTGACGGCAGCATCCCGCTCGGTTTTGGCGGCCAATTTCATGTGGGAGCCGGGCGAACATCCGGCATCCTACTGGCAGGCAGAGACTCCTGCCCGTCAGGGCTGATGGCCCTCGGGCTGCTGATCCCGGCGGCGTCCGCAGCATGTGCCGGAATCCCGATGTTCACCCAGCCGCGTCGCCCAATCCTCCTTGTGGCCGCCGTGCTCGTTCCAGGGCTGGCCGTGGCCGCGTTTTCTTGGCCAACTGGGGGCTCGGGGTCGGGGCCGCGGAGTCGGTGACCTATTGGGCCACCTGGAATCCAGGGGCAGCCAGAAGGCCGCGACAGGGAGGAGGCGCCCGTGCCGGATCAGCACTGTCCACAGAGAAGCCGTTGAATCGGATCGGGAGGGCCGCTGCGTCATTCGAGCGCCACCACGTCACCTCATGATGGCCAACAGGCCTTGATGACGGCGTGCCGAAGTCGCCAGCAAGGGAGTGTTGACAAGAAAGTGATCGATAACCATAATTATGTTACCGATCACTTTCCAGTCGGGGGTAGGCGAAAACGTCCGCGGGGATGCACCCGCCACGTCAGTACCCACCTGCAACATTGCCGTTGAAACCGGAGGACATCCCACGTCGCCGTGGAGTCCTGCCGAGTGAGGAAAAGACATGTATCCAAACAAATTCCGGGGGCAGGCCTGCGCCTTTTCCCCACACGGACAACCCGTCGTCCCGGGCATTGCCGCGTGAGCGCGTTATCGGAGCTCAGCAAGCTCAACGGCAAGGGACCGGGCACTGAAGCCCGGGACACCAAAGCTGCCATGGTTTTTCTGGGCCCCTGGTTGATAGGACTCGTGGCCATCACCCTCGGCCCTATGCTGATCTCGCTGTACCTGTCCTTCACTGACTACAACCTCCTGCAGGAGCCGAACCTCGTAGGCTTCGAGAACTTCGCCCGGATGCTGGAGGACCCGCGGCTGCAGAACTCCCTGAAGGTCACCTTCATCTACGTCCTGGTGGGTGTGCCACTGCAGTTGGCCGTCGCCCTGCTCATCGCAATCGTCCTTGACCGGGGCATCCGCGGGCTTCCGTTCTACCGGTCCGTCTTCTACCTGCCCTCGCTGCTCGGCGGATCGGTCGCCGTCGCCATCCTATGGAAGCAGATCTTCGGCACTACGGGCCTGGTAAACCAGTTCCTGGCACTCATAGGGATTGAAGGCCCCGGTTGGATCTCCGACCCCAGCACGGCGCTCAGCACCATCATCCTGCTGCACATCTGGACCTTCGGCAGCCCCATGATCATCTTCCTGGCCGGCCTCCGCCAGATCCCCCACATGTACTACGAGGCGGCACAGGTGGACGGTGCCACGAAAGCGGCCCAGTTCTTCCGAATCACGCTGCCCCTCCTGAGCCCCATCATTTTCTTCAATCTGGTGCTGCAGATCGTGGGCGCCTTCCAGTCCTTCACGCAGGCGTTTATCGTCTCCGGAGGCACGGGCGGACCGTCGGATTCGACGATGTTCTTCACGCTGTACCTGTACCAGAAGGGCTTCGGCCAGTTCGATATGGGCTACGCCTCAGCCATGGCCTGGGTCCTGCTGCTCATCATCGGTGCCTTTACCGCCATCAACTTCTACGCCTCAAAGTTCTGGGTGTTCTATGACGACTGAAATCCAGCCGCTGTCCCCCGTGTCCGCTCCCGTCGGCCCTTCCACCGGCGGCCGCCGGCAGCCCAAGGCAGCCCGCCGAAGGGCGAAATCACCCGCAGCCATCCGGCTCCGTGCCCTGGCCAAACACCTCATCCTGATCGTCTCCGCACTGGCAATGATCTACCCGCTGCTGTGGATGATCGCCTCCTCGCTTCGGCCAAACGACCTGATTTTCCGGGAACCCGGGCTGCTGCTCTCCACGTTCGAGGCGGGCAACTACAGCGAGGGCTGGAATGCCCTGGCGAGCCCGTTCTCCACGTACCTGCTGAACTCTGCGACGCTGGTGCTGGGCTGCATCCTCGGGAACCTGGTGTCGTGCTCCATGGCCGCCTACGCCTTCGCCCGCCTGAACTTCAAAGGCAAGAAGTGGCTGTTCGGGGCCATGCTGCTCACAATCATGCTGCCGTTCCACGTGGTAATCGTCCCGCAGTACATTCTGTTCTCCCAGATCGGGTGGGTGAACACTTTCTGGCCGATCATTGTCCCGAAGCTCCTGGCCACGGATGCGTTCTTTGTGTTCCTGATGGTCCAGTTCATCCGCGGCATCCCGAAGGACCTCGATGAGGCCGCGCGAATCGACGGCGCCGGCCACCCGCGTATCTTCCTGCAGGTGATCCTTCCGCTGATGGTCCCGGCACTGGCAACCACCACCATCTTCACCTTCATCTGGACGTGGAACGACTTCTTCAGCCAGCTGATCTATCTCACGGATCCGAAGATGTTCACCGTGCCTGTGGCGCTGCGCGCCTTCGTCGACGCCACCGCCTCCACCTCCTGGGGTTCGCTGTTCGCCATGTCCATCGTTTCCCTGCTCCCTGTCTTTATCGCTTTTCTTCTCGGCCAGAAATTCCTGGTCAAGGGCATCGCCACCACCGGTATCAAGTAGCTCCCAACCACATCCGGCGCCGCCGACGACGCCGCCCACGAAAGGACTTCCATGAACCACACACCAACCCGCCGGACCTACCTGAAGCTCTCAGCCGCGGTCGCGGCTTCGGTCCTGGCCCTGTCGGGATGTGCCGCCGCCGGCACGCCCGCCGCAGAGGAGACCGGCCCCGTGACCATCAGGTTCACCTGGTGGGGCGGCGATGCCCGCCAGAAAGCAACCCAGAAGGTCATCGACGCCTTCCAGGCGGAAAACCCCAACATCACCGTGGTGGGCGAGTACAGCGACTGGAACGGCTATTGGGACAAGCTGGCCACCCAGGTGGCAGCCAACGACGCCCCGGACATCATTCAGATGGACGAGAAGTACGTCCGCGAATACGGGGACCGCGGCGCCCTGCTGGACATGAAGAAACTCACCGGGCTGGATACTTCCGGCATCGAACCGGACACTCTAAAGAGCGGCGAGGTGGACGGCCAACTGGTGGGCCTGGTCACTGGCGTTGCGACGTTCTGCATCGCTGCCAACCCCGGCGTGCTCGCCAAGGCGGGCGTGGCCATGCCCGATGACACCACCTGGACCTGGGAGGACTACCGGAAGATCGGGCAGCAGATCAGCGACAGCGGAACCGGTGCCACCGGCGTCGGCGTCCAGTACGGCGACCAGGACCTCTACATTTGGGCCCGCCAGCACGGCGACCGGCTTTACGACGACTCCGGCAAAGTGGTGATCAAACCCGAGACCCTCATCTCCTTCTGGAAGCACACCTTGGAGCTGTCCACGTCCGGCGCCGGGCCCAAGCCCTCGGCAATCATCGAAAATGCCTCGGCCTCGCTAAACCAGACCGCCATCGCCAAGAACGAGATGGGCTTTGCCGGCGTTTTCAGCACCCAGCTCACGGCCTACTCAGGTGCCAGCGGCCAGGAGCTCAAACTCCTACGCCTGCCCGGCGAATCAAGCGCGGAGGAACGCGGCGCCTACTACAAGCCATCCATGTTCTGGTCCGTCTCATCCCGCACCAAGCACCAGAAAGCCGCAGAAAAGTTCCTTAACTACTTGACCAACAGCCAGACCGCCGCCGCCATCATGCTCACTGAACGCGGAATCCCTGCCAACACCAAAATCCGTGAGGCCATTGCGCCCCAGCTCAATGCCACGGACAAGGCCGCCATCGACTTCACCGACGCCATCGCCGACGAAGTCCGGCCAGCCCCGCCCATCACGCCTGCCGGCGGAAGCACCATCCAGGACATCCTCAGCCGCTACACCTCGGACATCCTTTTCGAACGCACCACCCCCGAAAAGGCCGCCCAGCCGTTCATCGACGAACTCTCCTCCTCACTCCGGAAGTAAGCAATGACTGACAAAAACAATCACGACGCCGGCACTCCCCTGCGCGTCGCCTTTATCGGCACCGGGGGGATCGCCAACGCCCATGCCGAGGCGCTGCAGCAGCCGGGTGTGGAACTAGCTGTAGCCATCGACATCGACCCCTCGCGCGCTGAAGCCTTCGCCACGAAGTGGGGCGTCGCCCGCACAGCGGCGAACCTCGCGGAAGCGCTCGACGGCGGCGGGCTGGATCTCGTAGCCATCTGCACTCCGCCATCAAGCCACTTTCCGCTGGCGCTTGAGGCGCTCTCGCTCGGCCTGCACGCCGTGATCGAAAAGCCGCCGGCGCTGTCCCTGGACCAGATGCGCGAGCTGGAGGCCGCCGAAGCGGCGTCCGTAGGTTCACTGAGCTGTGTGTTCCAGCACCGCTTCGGCTCCGGGGCGCAGCGGCTGCTCGCCCTGCAGGGATCCGGCGCCCTCGGCCGGCAGCTCGTGGGAACCTGCAACACGCTCTGGTTCCGGGATCAGCCGTACTTCGATGTGCCGTGGCGCGGGCTCTGGGACGTAGAGGGCGGCGGCCCCACCATGGGCCACGGCATCCACCAGTTCGACCTCCTGCTGCACCTCTGGGGCCCCTGGTCCGAGGTAACCGCCTTCGCTGGCAAACTCGCCCGGAAGACCAACACCGAGGATGCCTCCGCCGCGGTGGTCCGCTTCGAATCCGGGGCGATCGCCACGATCATCAATTCCGTGATCTCACCGCGGGAAACCTCCTACCTGCGGCTGGACTACGAAAACGCGACCGTCGAACTGGACCATCTCTACGGCTACAGCGACCACCACTGGACGGTGACGCCGGCACCCGGCCAGGACGCCGTCGTCGGCCTCTGGACCCAGGGTGAGGACCAGCCCAGCGGTCACGCCGCGCAGTACGCCGCGATCATCCGCAGCCTGCAGCTGGGCGAGGCCGCGCCGGTCTCCATCACCGATGCCTACGCCACGATGGAACTGGCCGCCGCGATCTACGCATCAAGCGTCAGCGGAACCACCATCGCCCGCGGCCAGATCGGCAGGTCCAGCCCGTTCTTCACCCGCATGGACGGCCACCTGGAACCCTGGAAACAAGAGGAAGCACTCAACGCATGAAGACCTCAACACCGCTCACCTGGCGTGATAACAACCAGTCCCTGACGGTCTCGCTCGGGGACCTGGACATCGCCACCTACACCTACGACGCCACCGACGAACAGCGCGAATCACCGCGGCCGTTCTTCCATCCGCTGCGCACCACCGCGGGGGAAACCGTCAGCGCCTACCGGCCCTGGGACCACGTGTGGCACAAAGGCATCGCGTGGTCCCTCCCCCACTTTGGCGAGGACAACTTCTGGGGCGGCCCCAGCTACCGCCGCGGAGAAGACTACAAATGGCTCCCCAACAACGGAAGCGTGCGCCACGAACGCGTCGTGGACGCAGGACTCGACGGCGGCACATTCCGTTTCACCCACGCGCTGAGCTGGTGGACCCAGGACGGCAAACACGTGGTGAATGAAACCCGCGGCATCCGGATCAGCCCCGGCCCGGATGCCGACTCCTGGACACTGGTCTTCGAAACCGAAATGACCAACGTCTCCGGCCGCGACATCCAGATCGGCTCCCCCACCACCGAAGGCCGCGAGAACGCCGGCTACGGCGGACTCTTCTGGCGCGGACCCCGCGAATTCGCCGGCGGCCGGATCGCGGGCCCGGGCGGGGCCACCGGCGAAGCGCTGCGCGGCACCCGGGGACCGTGGCTCGCGTTCGTGGGCCAGCACGATGACAGCTGCCGCTTCTCCACCGTGCTGATCGCCGACGACACCGCCAATGCCCAGCACCCGCCGGAGTGGTTTGCCCGGTCCGAGCCCTTCGCCTGCTTTGGCCCCGCCCCATTCTTCAGCGAGGAAGTCACCTTCGCCGCCGGAGAAACCATGGTGAACCGGTACGCCGTGGTGATTGCCGACGGCGACTCCGACCAGGGCCGCCTGGACAGCCTTGCCGCCGCTGCCGTTGACGTGCTGCGCCAGCAGCCTGCGGGAGCGTCCGCATGACCGCCACGCAGCAGACTGCGCCGTTCCCCGGCGCTGTGGCCCTCACCCGGGTGGGCGTCTACGACTGGGAGGCGGCCGACGGCGTGTGCGGCGGGTCCCCGCATATGCACACGGCCTCTACCGAGGCCTACCTGGTGCTGTCCGGAACCGGACGCGTGGAAACGGTCACCTCGTCAGGCTACGAGTCCCACGAGCTGGCCCCCAACGACCTCCTCTGGTTCAGCCCCGGAACCATCCACCGGCTCGTGAACACCGGTGGCCTGGATATCCTGGCCATTATGCAGAACGGCGGGCTGCCGGAAGCAGGCGATGCTGTCCTCACCTTCGAGGCGGACATCGTCGCTGACCCGCAGCGGTATGCCCGGACCGCAGCGCTCGACGGCGGGCCGGGCCCGTCGTCGGACGCCCTGGCCCACGCTGCACGCACGCGGCGGGACGCGGCGCTTGCCGGTTACCAGCGGCTGAAGGAGGCAGCGCTGGCGGGTGACTTCGACGCCGTCGAGCAGTTCCAGCGCGACGCCGTCCGGCTGGTGCAGCACCGGGTCCCGGTGTGGCAGGAACTCTGGAACGGGAGGATTGCGCCAGAGGCTGCCCGGACGGAACAGTGGCTGGCGGATCTTGCCGAAGGGAGGTTCAGCCATTTCAAGGATGCAGCCGTGTCCCGGACGGCTCCGGCGGGTACAGATCCGGTTTTCGGCATGTGCGGCATGCTGCAGAAATGGGACTCCGCCGGGTCTGCCTAAACCACGGCGTGTGATGGCGGTATAGCGGGAGGGATTAAGCTGGAGCCCGGATCCCTTCCGCGACAACCGCAGGAAGTAGACCTGAAGGGGACGCCACCATGGTGCAATCAGCAGTAGGAGCGGGCCGGTCAAAGGCACCCACCATCTACGACGTGGCGGACCTGGCCGGAGTGTCGCACCAGACTGTGTCCCGCTACCTCAAGGACAAAGCAAAACTGAAGCCGGCAACGGTGGAACGTGTTGAAAAAGCGTTGTCGGAGCTCAACTACACGCCCAACCTCGCCGCCAGGTCGCTGCGTTCCCGCGAGCTGTACCGCATCGTTGTGGTGGTTCCTGAGGCCTCCCTGTATTTTCCGCTGCGGATGCTTAACGGTGCCGCGGAGACCGCGCACGCCGCCGGCTTCCGCATTGACGTGGTGGCCATGGAAGGGACCGCAGAAGCCCGTGCCCGCCGGCTTCAGGGCCTGCTCTCCGGCGACGACATTGCCGGCATCCTTTCCTTCGTACCCCGGCCCTCCAAGCTCGGCGCTTCCCCGGACGAAGCGCCTAATGTGCCGATGGTTGTGGCCGGTGAGTACGACAACCGCATGCGTGCCAGGGGCAGCCTGGCGGACGGCACCGCGGAGGCCAAAATCGTGGAACACTTGGCGTCACTCGGGCACCGGAAGTTCTTCCATGTCGCCGGGCCAGCCTCATGGCCATCCGCCCGAAACCGCCTTGCGGTCTACGAAGAAACCATTGCCAAGCTCGGCCTGGCCTCGCTCGGCGTCGCAGCCGGGGACTGGTCCTCGGCCTCCGGCTACGCCGCCGGGCAGGAAATCGCGGCCCTTCCAGATGTCACGGCGGTGGTCGCCGCCAACGACACCATGGCCATGGGCGTGATCCGCGCGCTGCATGAACACGGCGTCACCGTGCCCGATCAGGTCAGCGTCTTCGGTTGGGACGACATGGCCGAATCGAAGTACTTCATACCGTCCCTGTCCACGGTCCACATGGATCTGGAGGCGCTGGGCGCCAGGAGCATGGGTGAACTGATAGTCCGGATCCGCGGCGGGCAGCCCACCGACGCCGGCCTGACACTGGCGCCGATGGAACTCATCTTCCGGGAATCCATCGGACCAGTGCGCAACTGAGCGCATAGATGACCGCTGACTACTGCGGAACGCAAGCCTCCACCGAACCGAGATGCACCTGGCCTCCACCGGCGACAAACTGCCCGAAGGTGGAGTAACCGCCGGCCTCGGCTACGGCCTTGTACGCATTGACGTCGAGCACCCCCGTGGGAGCCTCCGACGAGACAATCAGCCCCACGCAACTGGCCCGGTGGTTGGCTGCCTGGGCTGCCGGCAGCCCCGCAGCGAAGGCGAGGAGTGCCGCGACGAACAGCATGGCGAATCGGCGGATGTGAGTGTTCATTGTTTGCCCCTATGAACATTGGAATGTCGTGTAATCGGTCACATTGCGTTGGATGGGCTTGCCTTACCCCTCCGCCACACCGCACCATGGATTTGGGAATGCGCTTTCCTGACGATGCATTCCAAGTCCTCACCGCTGAAGACGCGGCCCCGCGATGAAGCCTGGGGCCGTCAACCGCCTTGAATGGAAGTACTGACAATGACGTTCGAAACTGACCACTCCGTGACCCTGAAAATCTGGGACCGCTCCGCCATCGACCACACGCTCGAAACGGTGGTTCAGGACCTGTCGGCCCGCGCGAAAACCGCCAAATCCAGCATCGCCGTGCAGTGCAGCGGTCCGAACATTTTCACGGTCAGCGTGCGCGTGTAATCGGTCACACTTTCGGCTTTTCGGTTGTCAACGCCGCCTGCCACCGTGAACCATGAACAGGGGAACCCGTTTCCCGCCAACCTAGTACAGCCATCCTCACCGACGAGGATGCGGCCCCCAACAACGACGTGGGGCCGTCGACTGCATGAGTGAAAGTACCGACAATGACGTTTGAAACCACTGATTCCGTAACGCTGAAAATTTGGGACCGCTCGGCCATCGACCACACCATCGACGCCGCCGTCCAGGATCTGACGCCCCGTGCCCAGGCCGCAAAATGCGGCATCGCCGTCACCCGCAGCGGACCGAACACCTTCACCATTGGCCTGAGCCGCAACGTCCCGCAGGGTGCCACATTCGAGGAAGTCACCCGTTAGGAAACCCAGAAAGCGGACGACGGCGGGGATCCCGCCGTCGTCCGCTTGTTAAGTCCTGTTGGATTTCATCATCACCAGGAGGCACAGCGTCCCAAATTACTGGCACGATTAGCCAATGAATGAGGCGCACTCCACCAACCGGCGGCCGGGGCTCCGGGCCGCGATGTTTGTCGATTTCGACAACGTCTACCTGGGCCTTCAGGCCTTGGATCCCCAGGCAGCGAGGCGGTTCGCCGAAGACCCCAAGCACTGGGCTGATGCGCTGTCCGCCGGCGGCCCCGGTGAGGATTCCCGCCGCTTCCTTATCCGCAACTGCTACCTGAACCCGGTGGCGTTCTCGAAATACCGCACGTACTGGACGCGGGCGGGCTTTCGGGTCATCGACTGCCCGTCGCTGACGCAGCGGGGCAAGAGCAGCACCGACATCAACCTCGTCCTGGATGCGATGGACACCCTGACCGGCGTCAGCGAAATCGACGAGTTCTTCATCGCCTCGGCTGACGCTGATTTCACCTCCCTGATCCAGCGTTTCCGCGCCGCCGACAAGCTGACCACCGTCATCGCCGCCGGAGCCGTTGCCTTCGCCTACCGCGAGATGGCGGACAGCGTGGTGGAGTCCCATGACTTTGTGGCGATCCTCAACGGCACCACCGCGGAGCCAATCCATGCGGTGGCATCCGTCCAGCCGCAGCGCGAGGCACAGGAGGGGGCGAAGACAAAGCCGAAAACGAAAGGCAAGCCGGTCTCTGCCGCGATCCGGGAGGTCTGCGACCTGGTACGCACCGCCCCGGGCCCGGTTGTCGGTGCCATGGTGGCCCACCGGGCGCTCACGGTGGACCCCTCGCTGAAGACTGACTGGGGCGGCTTTGGGAAGTTCGGGGCGTGGGTGGCACAGATCGGCCAGGGCGTTGAATACTCCCCCTCACAGGGCGGCTGGGTCTGGGACGCCAAGCGTTTTTCCAGCGACGACCTCCCCGTCGAAGCCGAGGCCGAACCCGGCATCGAGGAGCGGGTGACCAGGGTGACCGACGTGCCCGCGCTCTCGGAGGCCCAGTTCCGGCAACTGTTCCACGCGATGGCAGCCAGGCTCCAAGAACAGCCGGTCAACCGCAGCGACCTGTCCCGGCTGGTACGCGATGACTGCGTCACGGCAGGCCAACCGGTGTCACGCGGGGCCGTGAACTTCGTGATCCAGGGCTTGGGCTACGTCAATTTCCAGCTCGATGAGAACGCGACGGCGGAAGGGCTGGCCGCAGCATGGACGGACGACGTCGAAGAGCTGTGCCGGGTGGCGCTGATGGAGTTCGACGACGCCGAGCGGCAGGCACTGAGGCGCTGGGCCAGCGGCGGCCTCCTCAGCGCCTGAGGGCTTTGGCGCGAACGTACAGTTGTGGCCCTTGAATTTCAGGGCCACAACTGTACGTTCGCGCTGTTCGAAAGGGTCAGAGCGGGCGGCCACCCAGCCGCGCAGTGACTTTCTCCGCGGCCGCGGCGCACGCCTCGCCCAGGCTCTGAAGCCTCTCGGCGGAGACCCGGAACCGCGGCGCAGGGATCAGCACGGCCGCAACCACATCGCCCCGGTGGTCGTAGACCGGCGCGGCGACGCCCACTTCGTCAACGGATGATTCGCCGTAATTGACGGCCCAACCCCTGCCGGCACCCTCCTTGAGCCGGACCAGGTAGGCGTCAAGGCCCGCGTCGTCCAGGCCCGGCAGTGTGACGGCGCCGCTTCGCAGGAGCGACCGGACCCGCTCCTCCGGCTGCCTGGCCAGGAAGACCTGGACCGAGGCGCTCATGGCATCGCTGTAGCGGGCACCCAGCGGGGTGGTGTGCTTGATCTGATGATGGCTCGCAATCTGCTCCACGCACATTGATTCCTGGCCGTTCCACACCATCAGCGCGCTCGTTTCACCGGTCTGTTCCGCCAGCTCCCGAAGAACAGGGTAGGCAACGCGCCGTTCTTCGAGTTCGGCCAGGAGCGGCCCAGCGACGGCGATCAGCCCCAACCCCAGGCGGAACCGGCGCGTCTCCTCATCCCGCTCCACGAGGTGTTCCTGTTCGAAGGTGGCCAGGATCCGCGAGACGGTGCTCTTGTGCAGACCGATGCGGTTGGCGATCTCCGTGACGCCGAGCAACGGCTCGTCGACAGAGAAACTCCTCAGCACGGCGATCGCGTTGACGAGGACCGATGCACTCTTGGTGTCGCCTCCGGCTGTGGCGTCAGAGGATTCTTTTGCACTCATGATGCTTTCCATCATTCCCTAAAGCAGCCGGAAAAAGGCAAGCTATCCCTTTGGGTGCCCGCGAGCCATCCCTTTGGGTAGCCACCCGCAGGTGCCTGAGCTTCTAGTATTTATTAGTCGGGTCGGCGATATTCGTCCGATCAACGAAAGGAACACAGGAAACATGGTTCACAAGGTAAAAGCAGTCATCGCCAAGGAAAAGAACGCCCCGGTCTCGGTGGAGACCATCCTGGTGCCGGATCCCGGACCGGGCGAGGCATTGGTGGATATCCTCACCTGCGGTGTCTGCCACACCGACCTGCACTACAAGCAAGGCGGAATCACCGACGATTTCCCCATCCTGCTGGGCCATGAAGCCACCGGCGTGGTCAGCGCCGTGGGCCCCGATGTTACCGAGGTGGCCCCCGGGGACCGCGTGATCCTGAACTGGCGTGCCGTGTGCGGCGAGTGCCGCGCGTGCGCCAAGGGCCAGCCGCAGTACTGCTTCAACACCCACAACGCCACGCAGAAAATGACGCTTGAGGACGGCACGGAACTCTCCCCCGCGCTGGGCATCGGCGCCTTCGCGGAGAAGACCCTCGTTGCTGCCGGGCAGTGCACCAAGGTTGACGACGACGCCGATCCCGCCGCCGTCGGCCTGCTCGGCTGCGGCGTCATGGCAGGAATCGGCGCGGCCATCAACACCGGTGAGGTCAAGCGCGGCGAATCAGTCGCAGTGATTGGCTGCGGCGGCGTGGGCATCGCTGCGATCGCCGGCGCCAAGCTGGCCGGAGCCACCACCATCATCGCCGTAGACATCGACGCCAACAAGGTGGAGATGGCCAAGTCCCTCGGCGCCACGCACGGCGTGGACTCCAGCAAGGAAGACCCCATCGAGGCCATCCGGGCCCTGACCGGAGGCAACGGCGCCGACGTCGTGATCGAGGCCGTGGGCCGCCCGGAAACGTACAAGCAGGCGTTCTACGCGCGCGACCTCGCCGGCCGCGTGGTGCTGGTGGGCGTTCCGACGCCGGAGATGACGCTTGAACTCCCGCTCCTGGACGTCTTCGGCCGCGGCGGCTCCCTGAAGTCCTCCTGGTACGGCGACTGCCTGCCCTCCCGGGATTTCCCGATGCTGGTGGCGCAGTACAAGCTGGGGAACCTGGACCTGGACGCCTTCGTCACCGAACGCATCACCATCGACCAGGTGGAAGAAGCCTTCGCCAAAATGCACGAGGGCAAGGTCCTCCGCTCCGTTGTGGAGATTGAGCCTGCGGGGGCCTCCGCATGAGCGTCCGGATCGAAAACCTTGTCACCTCCGGCACGTTTTCGCTCGACGGCGGCACCTGGGACGTGGACAACAACGTCTGGATCGTGGGCAATGAGGAGGAATGCGTCATCATTGACTCCCCGCACGATGCGGAGGCGATCATCAGCCAGGTCCGCGGCCGGAAGGTAAAGGCCATCCTCCTCACCCATGCGCACAACGACCACATCGGCGCGGCACGTGAGGTTGCGGACGCCGTCGGCGCCCCGATCTACCTGAACCCGGAGGACCTCGTCCTCTGGAGCCAGGTCTATCCGGACACGGAACCGGACCGGCAGCACGCCGACGGCGACACCTTCGAGGTGGGCGGAGCGACCCTTCGGGCCATCCACACGCCCGGCCACTCCCCCGGCTCCACCTGCTTCTACCTGGAAAGCGAGGGGACTGTCTTCACCGGGGACACACTGTTCAACGGCGGCCCAGGTGCCACGGGCAGGTCCTACAGCGACTACCCCACCATCGTGGCCTCCATCCGCGAACGCCTGCTGACGCTGCCTCACGAGACCGTGGTCCGTACCGGCCACGGGGACAACACCACCATCGCGGCCGAGCGGGAGACCCTGGCGAAGCTCGCGGACCCGGCGGAGTCCGCCCAGTGATAGCAGGTGGTCATCCGGGAGGGTGACACGCACTACTCCTGCGTGGCCCGGGACGCCACGGTAAGAGAGGCCACAGTTTCCAGCCGTGGGTGCAGTTGGTCGCCGCCTTCGACGACGCCTGTCTGCCACCACAGCTTCAGCCCCTCCGGAACAACCTCGAGGCTGGCCAGGTTGTTGGTGAACCAGGGCCCCTCGACGCGTTTCCAGCGGAACGGCGGGTCCGGCACACGCGCCGAACGGGCCACCAGGGCACCTACCGGTGAAGCCAGGCCATAGGCCATCACGGCCCCGAAGTATCTCATCAGCCGGGGAAGGGGGTTGCGGATCGGGGAACACACGGCCTGGATGATCCTGCTGCCGGAGGAGCGTTCCACCTCCGCGACGTAGGAGAAGTGCACGTCCCCGGACAGAAAGGTCACGGTCTCGGGTGCCGGGCCGCGCTTGCCATCGGCGACCTCGGCCGCCATGGCAGCCACGTCGTGGAAGCTTTTTTGGAACGCGCCCCAGTGTTCCAGGTCCACCGCCTGGCGCAGCTTCTCGCCGGCCCGGGCGGCGAGCTTCCCCCACGCACCTTCCGATATGGCCTCATCCCACGACTCGACGTGATGCAGGCCCATCGGCAGCAGGAATGGCAGCGACGTGGCCACGAGCAGGTGGCGGAATCCGCCGCGCATCTGGCCGTCAAGCCAGGCCATTTCGTCGTCGTCAAGCAGGGCTCGGGTCTCCGGGTCCAGATTCCTGGCGGCGCGGGAGTCAACCACTATCAGCCTGGTGTCGCCGAAATCCCGGCAGTAACTCCACCGGTAGGATTCCGGGTCCCGGTCTGCGCGTTCCGCGAAGCTGTCCAGTTGAGCGCTGACGTCGAGTTCGGCCTCGCCCTGGTGCCCGGCGATCTCCTGCCAGATGGCATCGTTTTGCCGCACCTGCGGCGAGAGGTTTCCCAGATGCTGGTAGACCCAGTAGGAGGCGAGCCCCGAGACAATCCGCCCGTGCCACCATGAGGTGGCTTCCATCTCCCTTTTCCAGCTCAGCGAGGCGTTCCAGTCGTCGCGGATGTCGTGGTCGTCGAAGATCATGGCGCTGGGCAGGGTGGACAGCAGCCACCTGTTCGCGGGGTCGGACCAGGCGAGGTTGTAGAGGTGGGCATATTCTTCGTAGTCCTTGAGCTCCTCGCCGGGCGGTGCGTCGATGTCGCGGCGGGCACGGATAAACTGCTGCATCTCGTCGCTGGTCAGGTCGGCGTACACCTGGTCTCCGAGGAAAGCCACCAGGTCAGGCCATGGCCGGTTATCGCCGGAGGCCATCGCCAGTGCGTAGGCGCGGAGCGAGTCGACGCCGTGGGTCCGGTTGCCGGACTCGTCGTGCGGGACGCTGGTGCGGCAGGAGCCGTAGGCCAGGCGCAGCGGCTTTCCGGGTTTCAGCGTCGCGATCACCGGCGGCGGAAACTCTGATGCCGGATCGGGCCAGACGTGTGCACCGTCGATTTCCACGGTGTAGGGCAGCACCGTTCCGGGTTCCAGTCCGTCCGCCTCCACCAGTGCGTAATGGTGGCCGTGCACGGCAAAGGTGCGGGCCTCCCAGTCCCTTCCGCCGGCGCGGACGATGACGCGGGAATCACTTCGGGTCTCCACCCAGATGCTGGCCGATGTCTCATCCACGTACCGCATCATGGGGCCAAGGACCAGCGAAGTCGTCATGCCTTAGTTGTACCCGCTCCGGCCCGCAGCAACCACACGGTCAGCCAGGAACCAGGGAATGACCCGCAAGGTACTGCTGCCTAGGCCCGGACCTGAAATCCGCTCCGCTTGTCGAAAAGCCGTCGCTTGTCGATTCCGGCTGCGGCAATCCAGAGCACTGAGTCGTCTGCTGTGGCCTGGTCCACAACGCCCGTCAGAACGTACTCGCCCATGCACCAGACCTCAACCGTGTGGCCTGTGAGGCGTGCCCAGTCTGTCCGCAACCCACGTCCGCTGGCAGTCTTTTTTAATTGATTGCCCGTCACAGCCGTCCCTTTTACCAGCCACGCTCAGCAAGCCGGTGCGGCTGCGGGATCTCGTCGACGTTGATGCCCACCATGGCTTCGCCCAGGCCGCGGGAGGCCTTGGCGATGACGTCCGGGTCGTCATAATAGGCAGTAGCCCTCACGACGGCGGCGGCGCGCTGGGCCGGGTTGCCGGACTTGAAGATACCGGAACCGACGAACACGCCGTCGGCGCCGAGCTGCATCATCATCGCAGCATCAGCCGGGGTGGCGATACCGCCGGCGGTGAACAGCACCACGGGAAGCTTGCCGGTGGAGGCGATTTCCTTGACGAGCTCGTACGGGGCCTGCAGTTCCTTGGCCGCGACGTACAGCTCGTCCTCGGGCAGGGCCGCGAGCTTGGCGATCTCGGCGCGGATTTTACGCATGTGCCCGGTGGCGTTGGAGACGTCGCCGGTGCCGGCTTCGCCCTTGGAGCGGATCATGGCCGCGCCCTCGTTGAT
>DATFAE010000040.1:0-42338 GCA_035254945.1 Arthrobacter sp.
CAACATCTTCTTCAACGACGTCGCCGAAAGCAACGACGCGTTCTACGACAAAGCCCAGGAAGGCTTCGCGCTGTTCGCGTTCAACCAGGGCGAAGTCTGCACCTGCCCGTCCCGCGCCCTGGTCCAGGAGGACATCTACGAGTCCTTCATGGCCGACGCCGTGGCCCGGGTGGAAAAGATGATCCAGGGCAACCCGCTGGACACCGAAACCCAGGTGGGTGCCCAGGCCTCCAATGACCAGCTCGAGAAGATCCTGTCCTACATCGACATCGGAAAGCAGGAAGGCGCCAAGGTGCTCACCGGCGGCGCCCGCGCCGAGCTGCCCGGGGACCTTGCCGGCGGCTACTACGTCCAGCCCACCGTCTTCGAGGGCCACAACAAGATGCGGATCTTCCAGGAGGAGATCTTCGGCCCGGTGGTTTCGGTGACGAAGTTCAGCGACTACAACGACGCGATGGGCATCGCCAACGACACGCTCTACGGCCTCGGCGCCGGCGTCTGGTCCCGCAACGGCAACGTTGCGTACCGCGCAGGGCGGGAAATCCAGGCAGGCCGTGTCTGGGTCAACAACTACCATGCCTACCCGGCTGGCGCCGCGTTCGGCGGCTACAAGTCCTCAGGCATCGGGCGTGAAAACCACTCCATGATGCTGGACCACTACCAGCAGACCAAGAACCTCCTGGTCAGCTACAACGAGAACAAGCTGGGCTTCTTCTAAGGATTGGGGCGCTCCCGTGAAGGATCAGGCCGAGGGCCCCGCCGCGAGCTTGCGAGCTGGGGGAAGGGCTGATCCGGCGACTGCGTCGCCACGACGGGGCCCTCGCGCCCCACTCCAAACCAGCCAAACCACGTTTTATCAACGCAAGGATTTCGCCAATGACGACGACAATGCAAGCAGCAGTAGTAACCGAATTCGGCAAGGATCTCCAGATCCAGGACATCGCCATCCCCACCCCGGGGCCGGGGGAAGCCCTGGTCAAGGTGCTCACCACCGGCGTCTGCCACACCGACCTCCACGCAGCCGAGGGTGACTGGCCCGTCAAGCCATCACCGCCGTTTATCCCCGGCCACGAAGGCGTGGGTGAAGTGGTGGCCCTCGGAGAGGGCGTCACGGACCTCGCCGTCGGCGACCTTGTGGGCAACGCGTGGCTCTGGTCAGCCTGTGGCGACTGCCAGTACTGCCGCACCGGCTGGGAGACGCTCTGCGAGGTGCAGAAGAACGCCGGCTACAGTGTGGACGGTTCCTTCGGCGAGTACATGCTGGTGGACACCCGCTTTGCGGCCAGGATCCCGGCAGGCTCGGACCCTGTGGAGGTGGCGCCTGTGCTGTGCGCCGGCGTCACAGTCTACAAGGGCCTGAAAATGACCGAGGCGAAGCCGGGGCAGTGGGTCACCATCTCCGGCATCGGCGGCCTTGGACACATCGCCGTCCAGTATGCGGTGGCCATGGGCCTGCGTGTTGCAGCCGTGGACATCGCGGACGACAAGCTCGCCTTGGCGAAGGCCCACGGTGCCGAACTGACCGTCAACGCCCTGCACGAAGACCCGGCAGAAGTCATCCAGCGCGAAACCGGAGGTTGCCATGGAGTCCTGGTCACCGCAGTGCACCCATCAGCTTTTGGACAGGCGATCGGCATGGCCCGCCGGGGCGGGACGATTGTGTTCAATGGGCTGCCGCCGGGCGACTTTCCGGCGCCCATCTTCGAGATTGTGCTCAAAGGCCTGACCGTCCGCGGTTCGATCGTGGGCACCAGGCAGGACCTGGAGGAAGCGCTGGATTTCTACGCGCAGGGCAAGATCCACCCCACCGTTTCGGTGCGGGAGCTCGGGGAAGTCAACGCGGTCCTTGACGAAATGAAGCACGCCAAGATCGACGGCCGTGTGGTGCTGAGGTTCTGATGCCCCAGGACAGGCTCGACGCCGCAGTGACGTTGCCCGGGGAGGACTTCTCCCGGGTGGCGCTCACCGCCGGAGCCGTGGAGCTGCTGCAGAAACTGTGGCTGCAGCATGGGCCGCTGATGTTCCACCAGTCCGGCGGCTGCTGCGACGGCTCATCACCGATGTGCTATCCCGCCGGGGAATTCATCACCGGGGACTCGGATGTGCTGCTGGGCCTGTTCGACCTGTCCGGTGCCGGGACCGGCGGCGGCGTCACCTCCGACCCGCCCGGCGGCCCCGGGCGCGGCCGGCCGCTTGAGTTCTGGATGTCGCGGGAGCAGTTCAGCTACTGGAGCCACACCCACCTCACGGTGGACGTTGTTCCGGGCCGGGGCAGCGGGTTTTCGGTGGAATCACCGGAGGGGAAGCGCTTCCTTATCCGTTCCACCCTGATGGACTGGCCGGCCTAGGCGGTTCGATGCTTTAGCCTTGAGGCCCTCCAAATGGAGGGCCTCAAGGTGTTTCCCGCAATTAACTTCGGCAACAGGGGCGTCTCACGATACGGGACAACTGGAACGGTCCAGTGGATGGACAGTAAAGTTGATAAGTCTGTTTCCGTCCCCTACCAGGATTGTGGATTCTCTTATGAACCTCCTCCGGACCAAATCAATCGAGCAGTCAATGGCCGACGCCGATGAACCCGGACGCAAGCTCAAACGGTCCCTCAGCACCTGGGACCTGATGATCATGGGTGTTGCCGTCGCTGTCGGGGCCGGTATCTTTTCCGTCGGAGCCAAGGCCGCCGCCAACTTTGCCGGACCCGCCGTGACTGTCTCCTTCGCTATCGCCGCCGTCACGTGCGCACTGGCCATCATGTGCTACGCCGAGTTTGCCACCGCCATCCCCGTCGCCGGGTCTGCCTACGTCTTTACCTACGCCACGATGGGTGAACTGCTGGCCTGGATCATCGGCTGGAACCTGATCCTGGAGCTGTTCACCGCCGCCGCCGTCATCGCCAAGTACTGGGGCATCTACCTCAGCAAGGTGTTCGCGCTGATGGGCGCCGACGTTCCGGCGGCGCTGTCCATCGGCGGCATCGACCTGTACTGGGGCGCCTTCCTGATCGTTGCGAT
Source organism: Arthrobacter sp. (assembly GCA_035254945.1). Taxonomy (GTDB): domain Bacteria; phylum Actinomycetota; class Actinomycetes; order Actinomycetales; family Micrococcaceae; genus Arthrobacter. The sequence goes on from DATFAE010000040.1 coordinate 3,012, forward strand.
CTTCACCGTGCTGCTGGTCCTCGGAACCAAGCTCTCCGCCCGGGTGGGCAACATCTTCACCCTGATCAAGATCGCCGTGGTCCTCTTTGTGATTGTGGTGGGCTTCACTTACGTCAAATTCGAGAACTACAGCCCGTTCGTGCCCGCGGCTGAACCCACCGGCGCCGGCGGCACCGCGGATGTCCTCAAGCAGTCCTTCTTCGGCTTCCTCACCGGCGCTGCCCCCGCCCAGTACGGCACGCTGGGCATCTTCGCCGGCGCTGCCCTGGTGTTCTTCGCGTTCATCGGCTTCGACGTCGTGGCCACCTCCGCCGAGGAAGTCAAGAACCCGCAGAAGACCCTGCCGCGCGGCATCTTTGGCGGCCTCGCCGTCGTCACGCTGCTCTACATCCTGGTGTCCCTGGCACTGACGGGCATGGTGTCCTACACCGACCTCGCGGAAGCCAAGAACCCGACGCTGACCACCGCGTTCGAAGCCGTGGGCGACACCACCGCCGCGAAGGTCATCGCGTTCGGTTCCCTGGTGGGCCTGACCACTGTGATCATGGTGCTCCTCATGGGCCTGTCCCGCGTGGTGCTGGCGATGAGCCGCGACGGCCTGCTGCCGCGGGCCCTGTCCAAGACCAGTGAAAAGCGTTCGACGCCGGCACGCCTCCAGGTGATCTGCGGCGCCGCCGTGGCACTTGTCGCGGGCCTCACCAACGTGGACCTGCTGGAAGAAATGATCAACATCGGCACGCTGTCCGCGTTCGTCATGGTGAGCCTGGGCATCCTGGTGCTGCGCAGGAAGCGCCCGGACCTCAAGCCCTCCTTCCGGGTGCCGTTCGGCAAGGTCCTGCCCGTGGTTTCCGCTGTGCTGTGCCTTTACCTGATGACCAACCTGGCGGTGGAGACGTGGATCTTCTTTGCGATCTGGCTGGTTATTGGCATCGTCATCTACTTCTCCTACGGCCAGCGCCACTCCCGCCTCAACGAGCGTTTCACCGAGGCCAAGGAAGCTGTCAACGGACGCGCGGAGGCTGCCGCCGACTCCGAAACGGCCGCCAAGACCTCAGACGATGAGGACGAGTTCAGCCGCGCCTAACGGCTAAGCCGGGCCGGCGGCAAGACGCCGGCCCAGCCCCGCATCAGCTGCCCTGCCCTGCCCCGCTCAAGCGGTGCGGGGCGGCGCCGTCCGTGCGGGGCAGGATCGCTGCAATTCACCGGCCCTTGGTGCAAAGCACCAGCGGCAGGAGGATGCGCCGCCAGTACTTAGGATGGATCCATGGCCCGCCCCGCAAAACCTGAACGCAAGGCAGAGCTGCTGTCCGCGATCCTGGACTACCTGATGGACAAGACGCTGGCGGAGCTGACATTCCGCAGCCTGGCGGACGGGCTGGGCATCAGCGCTTACGTCCTCGTCTACCATTTCGGCAGCCGGGAGCAACTGGTCAACGAGATCATCCGGTCCATCGAGTCACGGCTGGACAGCATGCGCGGCGCGGACGTGCGCGACATCGACCGGGAGGCGTGGCGGACGTACCTGCTGGAGTCCTGGCAGTGGACCATGGCCCAGCGGAACCGGCATCTGGCGCGCCTCGAGTTCGAGGCCACGGCCCAGGACATCGTGGCTGCGGAGCCGCGCGGCACCTCCCAGGAACACTTCCGCATGCTGCACCACAAGACCCGGGACTGGCTGGTGGTGCAGGGCATCCCGGAGGAATTGGCGGACACCGACGCCCGGCTGTTCACCTCCACGTTCTACGGCCTGCAGTTCGACTTCGTCGTCATGAACCAGCCCGAAGCCGCCACGAGGGCCTTTGAGCTCATGCTCACCGTCTTCTTCAATAACCTGGAAACCCGCCTCGCGGCAGTGGAGGCGGCAGTGGAGCAGGAATCAGCAGCAGCATCCCGGGAAGCCTGACCGCCGCCCGCCCAGGGGCCTAGGGGGAGCCGTGCCGGCCTTCCCACTCCACGAGCGGCCGCAGCTGGTCCCACAGCCCGGCGATCTTCCCGGCCGCTTCCGGGGTGTGTACCCAGTCCGGCTGGCCAAGCTCAATCCGGGCGGAGAGGGATTTGTGCTTCAGCAGCTCCGCCCGGGGGTGGTCCTTGGCGAAACCGCGGGGCACTGTCTTGAGCTTTTCGCCTTCCACGGCGAAGCCCGCGGCGGCGACGGAATCAACGATCTGCCGGAGGGCTTCGCCGGTACTTGAGGCATCAACGGAGTTCCGGAACCGGACCAGTTGGGCCGGGGTGCTGGTGTGGCAGCCGCCGCCCACCAGCAGTCCGTCGGCGCTCACCTGCACGTAGTAGCCAACGCCTTCCTGGGTGGCCGCCAAGCCGCCCTGGGCGGTCTTGTAGGGGGATTTGTCCTGGGAAAACCTGATGTCCCGGTTTGGCCGGAACACCTTGCCGGGCCCGAACCGCGGTTCCAGCTCGGCCAGCAGAGCAGTGACGGGGTCCCTGACCAGGGTGTTGTAGCTGTCCTTGTGCTCCAGCCACCACTCCCGGTTGTTGTTGTCCTCAAGTTCGGCATAAAACTCGAATGCCCCCGCGGGGATGCCTTGGAATGTGCTCATGCAGTGATCCTAGGGACCGCAGGAAGCTCCAGCCAGAGCCGGCAGCTCGTATGTGGAAAGCGGACCCACGTGGAAAGCTCCGCAACGCGGAACACCCCGCCGCGGAAATTCCGTGGCGGGGTGTTCTGTGGCAGGCGCAGTGCCGGCCGGTGATGCAGGGCCAATTAGCCGATCTTGTTGGCGGCTTCGGCGTCGGAGTCGGCTGCGGAAACCGCACCCAGGTTGGCGCGCAGTTTGGCGCCGAGCTCGGCGTCAACGTTCGTCCAGTACTGGATGGCGCGTTCCTTGATGCCGGGGCTCTTCACGCCGCCCACGGCACCGGTGATGGTGTCCAGGAAGCGGGCCTTGGCGGCGTCGTCGTAGACCTCGCGGTAGAGCGTGCCGGCCTGGCCGAAGTCGCTGTCTTCGGCGTGCAGGGTGTGCGCGGAGAGGGTCAGCTCGCCGTCGTTCTCCCAGCCGCCGGCCGGGTTCTGCGGCTCAACGGCAGCAGGTCCGCCGACCGAGTTCGGGGCGTAGACCGGAACGGTGGGGGCGTTGAAGAGGTAACGTCCGGAGCCGTCCTGGCTGTAGTTGTTGACCTGGTTCTTGGGCTGGTTCACCGGGATCTGGGCGTGGTTGGTGCCCACACGGTAACGGTGTGCGTCGGCGTAGGAGAAGATGCGGGCCTGCAGCATCTTGTCCGGGGACGCGGCGATGCCCGGCACGAAGTTCGAGGGCGCGAAGGTGGCCTGCTCGATCTGCGCGAAGTAGTTCTCCGGGTTCCGGTTCAGCTCCATGGTGCCCACCTTGATCAGCGGGTAGTCGGAGTGCGGCCAGACCTTGGTGAGGTCGAACGGGTTGAAGCGGTAGGTCTTCGCGTCCTCGTACGGCATGACCTGGACGTGCAGGTCCCAGGACGGGAAGTTGCCTGCGGCGATGTTCTCGGACAGGTCGCGGATGTAGAAGTCCGCGTCCGAGCCGGCCAGCTCTTCAGCCTGCTCGCCGGTGATGGAATTCACGCCCTGGTTGGACTTGAAGTGGTACTTGACCCAGAAACGCTCGCCCTCGGCGTTGATCCACTGGTAGGTGTGCGAGCCGTAGCCCTGCATTTCACGCCAGGAGGCCGGCAGGCCGCGGTCGCCCATGAGCCAGGTGACCTGGTGCGCGGACTCGGGGGAGAGGGTCCAGAAGTCCCACTGCATGTCGGCGTCGCGCAGGTGGGTGCCCGGGAGGCGCTTCTGGGAGTGGATGAAGTCCGGGAACTTGATGCCGTCGCGGATGAAGAAGACGGGGGTGTTGTTGCCTACGAGGTCGTAGTTGCCCTCGGAGGTGTAGAACTTCACGGCGAAACCGCGGGGGTCCCGCCAGGTGTCCGGGGAGCCGTTCTCGCCGGCGACGGAGGAGAAGCGGATCAGCATTTCGGTTTCCACGCCGGGCTGCAGGAACGCGGCCTTGGTGTACGCAGAGATGTCCTCGGTTGCCTTGAAGGTACCGAACGCGCCGCCGCCCTTGGCGTGCACTACGCGCTCCGGCACCCGCTCGCGGTTGAACTGGGCGAGCTTTTCCACCAGGTAGTGGTCGGTCAGGATGATGGCACCGTCGGCACCAACTGACTTCGAGTGCGCGTCGGACGTGACGGGCGCACCTGACTGGGTGGTTGAAATGGCAGTCATTGTTCTCCTATTTCTCTATTACTTGTGAGGGACGTTCAGAAGGAAGTTGTTGGGACTGCTGGCAGTCCTGGCAGATGCCCTGGTACATGACATCGGCGATCTGGATGGTCATGGGCTTGGCGTTCTCATCCCAGTGCGGGGTGAGGCAGGGCGCGTGCCCGACGGCGCACTCCACGTCCTCGACGCGGCCGCAGCTGATGCAGATCGCGTGGTGGTGGTTGTCGCCCACCCGGGTCTCGTACAGCGCGGGGGAGTGGGGCGGTTCAAACCGCCGCAGCATGTGAAGGTCGGTCAGGTCCCCCAGGACCACATAGACGGACTGGGCGGTGAGCTCCGGCAGTTCCGTGCGCGCGGCGGCGAGGATGCTCTCGGCCGGGGAATGGGGGTGGTGTTCGACGGCGGCCAGCACCGCCAGCCGCTGCTTGGTCACCCGGCGGCCGTGGGCGCGCAGGGCGGCAGCCCATGCTTCGTGGCCGCCAAAGTGTTCCGTCATGCCTCTATTGAAGCACTTATTATGAGTTAATCACAATAAGGCTCGGCTAACTTCCGGAAGATCCAGGAATTCCTGCATGGGATTGACGGATTCCCCTGCCGAGCGGCCCATGGCGTGGACTTCCAGCGGGCCGTTGCCAGGGTCCGGAACCACGCAGCTCAGTCCGCTGATGCCGCGGCGTTCCGTCAGGACCTGGAGCGAGGCGGCGAGAGTGAGGAGGAGCCCGGGCGTCAGCGCCGCGTCCGACGCCGGGGTCAAAACAGTGTGCCGCTGGCCGGCCCCGCCGAGATGACATTTCGCGGCGGTCACGGCCGGCGGGACTGCCGCGAACTGCCAACTCGGGTGGTCCTCACGCTCCAAAGCCGCACGGCGCAGTGCGGCGCGGAGGCCGCCGTCGTACTCCAAAAGCTGGTCCTCAGGAGCCGGCACGCGGCGCTGCGCGGGAAGGCGCAACTGCTCGCCCGGGGTGACAGGTTCGCCGTCCCAGCGGCCGAAAAGGTGGAAGGTGGGGGTGGAAGACTCGGCCTCCGGTTCGCCGATGGCGGCGCCGAAGGGATGCCACTGGTGCGCAAAAACCACGGTGCTGCGCCTGGCGCCGAGCACGTCCGCAAGAGCCTGCCGGGCGGCGTTGTGGCACCAGAGCCAGTCGGCGGCCGAGCGAAGATCGAAGGCAACAGCGGGATCTGTGAGCCGAATGAGGAGATGCCCTGCGTTCAGCGCGGTCCGTGGCCGGGCCACTTCCCAGAACGCCGACGCAAAAAGAAGCCGCCTGGATAAATGCATGCGCCAACTCCTTCCCCCGCCTGAGAATACCAAGCGTGTGGCACAGCGGGACACGGGTGCCCCACTAGGGTTGCAGGGTGGGGAGACTGCTGGCCGATATCACACCGCTCAGGGAGAGCCCTGCTTTCCGCCGGCTCTGGCTGGGGTCCGCTGTCTCCGCCGTCGGCAGTCAACTCACGTTGGTGGCCGTGAGCCTGGAGGTGTACCGGCTCACCCAGGACAGCTTCTATGTGGGCCTGATGGGTGTCTTTGCCTTGGTGCCGCTGGTGTTCGGCGGTCTGCTGGGCGGCTCCATCGCCGATTCCCACGACCGCCGGCGGGTGGCGCTCGTGGCCACCGCGGTGCTGTGGCTGACCACGGGCCTGATCGCGCTGCAGTCATGGCTGCAGCTGGGAAACGTGTGGATCCTGTACCTGCTGGTCGCGCTGCAAAGCGCGGCGCAGGCCATCAACCAGCCGGCCCGGAGCGCCATCATCCCGGTGCTGATCCGCAAGGAACTGCTGCCTGCGGCCAATGCGCTCAGCATGGTGTCCTTCGGCCTGGCCATGACCGTGGGACCGCTGCTGGCGGGCGTGCTCGTGGCATGGGTGGGCTTCGGCTGGACCTACACGATCGACTTCATCAGCTTCGCGTTTGTGCTCTGGGCAGTCTTCCGGCTGCCGTCCATGCCGCCTGCCGGGAGCGCAGGTCGGGCCGGAATCCGGTCGGTCGTCGAAGGGTTCCGGTTCCTGGGCACCCGGCCCAACCTGCGGATGACCTTCATCATCGACCTCGTGGCCATGATCCTGGCCCAGCCGCGCGCGCTGATGCCGGCCATCGGTGCCGTGATGATCGGCGGCGGTGAGTCCACAGTGGGCATCCTGCTGGCCTCCACCGCCGTGGGCGCGTTCCTCGCCGGCCTGTTTTCCGGGCCGCTCGGGCATGTCAGGTGGCAGGGGAGCGCGGTGGTGTGGTCGGTGATGGGCTGGGGCGCCTCGATCGCGGCCTTCGGCGTGGTGGTGCTCCTCGCGGGACGGACGGACGACGGCGGCGCCACCGGGTGGCTGCTGCCGGCGGCTTTGTGCTGTGCCCTGGCAGGCATCGGGGACTCCATCAGCAGCGTCTTCCGCAACACCATCCTGCAGGCGGCGGCGCCGGACCACCTGCGCGGGCGGCTCCAAGGCGTCTTTATCGTGGTGGTGGCCGGCGGACCGCGGGTGGGTGACCTGCTGGCAGGCGTCGGGACTAAGATTTTGACTGAGGGCTGGGTCCTGCTGCTCGGCGGGGTGCTGTGCATCGCCGTCGCATGGCTGGCCGCACAGCTGCAGCCGGGCTTCAGGAAGTACGATGCCCGCAACCCGGTCCCCTGACCGTGCCGGGCGGACGTGGAGGAGTGGACGTGCATAAGCATCACAACGGCCTGAAAACTGCGGCGCTCTTCGGCGTGCTCTGGGCGGTCCTGCTGGGACTGGGCGGGCTGATCGGCCTGAACATGCGCAGTTCGGCGCCCATCTGGATCATGGCGGTCATCGGCGTTGCCACCACCGCCTACGGCTACTGGAACAGCGACAAGATCGCCATCCGCTCCATGCAGGCCTACCCGGTCGCCGAGGCCCAGGCGCCGCAGCTGTACCAGATTGTCCGCGAGCTGTCCGTCCGCGCCAACCAGCCGATGCCCCGCATTTACGTTTCGCCGACCATGAACCCGAATGCCTTCGCCACCGGGCGGAATCCGCGCAACGCCGCCGTCTGCGTCACAGAAGGCATCGTCCAGCTGCTGGACGCCCGTGAGCTCCGCGCCGTCCTGGGCCACGAGCTGATGCACGTGTACAACCGCGACATCCTCACGTCCTCCGTGGCGGCCGCCGTCGCCGGCGTCATCACCTCGGTGGGCCAGATGCTGCTGTTCTTCGGCGGCGACCGGCGCAACTCCAACCCGCTGGCGATGATAGCGATGGCCCTGCTGGCGCCGTTCGCGGCGTCCCTGATCCAGCTGGCCATCTCCCGGACCAGGGAGTTCGACGCCGACGAGGACGGTGCGCAGCTGACCGGCGATCCGCTGGCGCTTGCCTCAGCCCTGAACAGGATTGAGCAGGGGGTGCAGATGGTGCCGCTCCCGCCGGACCAGAAACTGGTGAATACTTCGCACCTGATGATCGCCAACCCGTTCCGTGGCGGGGCGATGACCAAGCTGTTCCGTACGCACCCGCCGATGAAGGAGCGGATTGCCCGGTTGGAGCGGATGGCCGGCCGGCCGCTTAACTGACGACGCAAAAGGGGCTGGGACACAGAAACGGGCTGGGGACACCCGATTTCCAGTGTCCCCAGCCCGTTTCTGCGTCCTGACGCCGAACCAGTGTCCTAGCTGCGGAAGTTCACAAACTGCAGGTCAGCCTCGTCAAAGTCCTTCAGCAGGGCCATGACGGCCTGCAGGTCATCGCGGGACTTGGACGAGACACGGAGTTCGTCGCCCTGGATCTGGGATTTGACGCCCTTGGGCCCCTCATCGCGGATCAGCTTGTTGATCTTCTTGGCCAGGTCCTGCTCGATGCCTTCCTTGATGGAGGCCTCCAGGCGGAATTCCTTGCCGGATGGGTACGGCTCGCCGCTGTCCAGGGACTTCAGCGAGATGCCGCGGCGGATCAGCTTGGACTGGAGAACGTCCAGGACGGCCAGGACGCGTTCCTCCGAGTTCGCTTTCATCAGGATCTTCTCGCCGCTGAAATCAACCTCGGCCCCGACGCCCTTGAAGTCGTAGCGCTGGGCCAGTTCCTTCTGCGCCTGGTTCAACGCGTTGGCCACTTCCTGCTTGTCCACTTTGCTTACGACGTCGAACGTTGACTCGCCTGCCATGATTCTCCTTGTGCCGGTGGTGGGGTGGTGCCCCGGGGGCGCCTGATGTCTGCATTCCAGCCTAATACGGATGTCCCCGCTGTGACGCTGCGGTATTCACAGTTCCCTCTCAGCGGACACAGTGCGGGAACGAAGCCCTGCGCCGGAGAGTTGGAGAGGTTGGAAAAGCTCGAAGGGAAGACCATGCACCGCAAAGCCGTCCGTTACGTCACCCGAACCACCTCCGCAGCCGCAGGCGCCGTCGCCACTGCGGCTACCTCCGTTGCAGCCGCGGCCGTGGCAGCGTCCATCATCTTCAGTCCCGTGGCGGACGCTTCCGCCCGGATGGATGGCGTCAGCGAGGACCTGCTGCGCGCGGTGGAACTGAACCAGATCACCGAGGAACAGGCTGTTAAGTTCGAGGCCCGGCTCGCCGGACGCATTCTGGGTGAGGCCTGATTCCCCTGATTTCTCGCGTCATTCCGGGGGGTTTCCGGTGATTTCCGGAGTGCGCGGGGCTCGATTCGATTCTTCGGCAGAAGTTCTGTAAAGTTGTCTTGCCCGCGGTTACTGGAAGCGGAACGGCCCGGAAACGGACGCTCCGAACACTGCAGCCGGGGGTGATCTTCTTTTGAAGTTCGGCAGATTACCCGAGCGGCCAAAGGGGGCTGACTGTAAATCAGCTGGCAACGCCTACGGGGGTTCGAATCCCTCATCTGCCACCCAAGGAAAGCCTCCGGAACCACCAGGTTCCGGAGGCTTTTTCGTGCTACCGAACTTTCCCCTCCGACTGGTCCATTCCCCCCGGCATCACACGGGGAACTGACCACTTGATGGGGAAAAGATGCCGCCCGAGGCCGCTCCAAAATCCCCGTCGACAGCTTCATGGCCCCGGCGTAGGCTGACAGCATCGGCGCATGAACCCGATGCCCTGCGTCGATGCATCAATCGATGAAGGAGTACCAATGAGTGCTGTACGTGAATTCATGACTACAGATGCAAAGTGTATTAAGGAGACCCAGTCCCTCACGGATGCCGCACGGATGATGCAGGATCTGGACTGTGGCTCGTTGCCGATCTGCGGTGACGATGGAAAATTGAAGGGCATGATCACCGACCGTGACATCGTGCTCAAGTGCGTTGCCGCCGGCCGCGATCCCCGCGAGATGATGGCCCGCGACCTCGCTAACGGCAAGCCCTACTGGATTGACGCCGATGCGAATGTTGACGCCGCCATCGAACTGATGGAGCGGCAGCAGGTCCGGCGCCTGCCGGTCATCGCCGACCACAAGTTGGTGGGCATCATCAGCCAGGGTGACATCGCGCGCAATTACTCTGAGCAGCGGGTGGGGGAGCTGGTGGAGCACATTTCGGAACGCAGCCGAATGCAGGTGTAGTCAGCAACAACAAGCAGAGCGCCACGGAGTCCCCTCCGTGGCGTTACTTTGTGGGCCGTCATGGCCTTGTCCGCGGCTCCCTCATTTAGAGGTTCCGAACCGCGGACAAGCTGGGAAAAATCAGTTCAAAGCGATCAGCAGCATCTGGCTGGTCCCAGGGATGCACGTCTGGAGGATGGCCCTGGGAAACCCGCCAAACACCCTGATGACGTCGTTGGTGGTACCCGGGTTGGGGACCTGTCCGCGGGCGGTCGCCGTGTAGGTGCCGTAGCCCGGGATACTGATGCTCTCGCCCACCGCGATGCCGGAGAACCGGGCCCAGCCGCCGCAGAAGTCGTGCTCGGTGATGAAGAGCGAGTAGCCGTCATTGGGCGTGAAATGGATGGGCCCGATGCAGGCGTCCACCATGGCCTGGCCGCCGGCGCCGGCCACGTAGATTGTCCGGACAGCGGGCGCGGCCTGCACGGGAGCTGGAGCGGCCGGGGCCGGTGCTGCCGGTGCTGCCGGTGCAGGGGCCGCTGCAGGCGCCGCAGCGGGTGCGGCGACGGCGGGACCTGACAGCACCAGGGTCTGGCCGGGAACGATGATGCTGTAGACACCCAGCCCGTTGGCGGCCAGCATCGCATTCATATCCACGCCAAAGCGCGCGGCGATCCCGCCCACGGTGTCGCCCGCAACCACGGTGTAATGGTTGGAACCGCCAGCGGGGGCGGGCTCCGGTGCCGGCGCAGGGGGAGCAGGTGCGGGAGCCGGCGCAGGCGCGGCCACCGATTCCGGAAGGGCCGTGGCAGCGTCCGCGGACCCGGACTCAAAGACGCCGACATAAGGTTCATCCAGGGGTGCTGCAACCAATGGCCGTGCGACGCGCACCCCTGGGGCGGCCGCCGTCGTGCCCGCCTCAACCGGCGCCGGCACCTCCGCTGTGCGGACGGGGCCTGCCAGGGCTCCGACGCCCACGGCGGAGACCACGGCAGCGGCGGCCATGCCGGCCCAGAGCCGGTTACTGACCGGCTTGCGGCCCTGGGTCAGTTCTGTCCGGGGGACGTCGGTTTCAAAGTTTCGGCGGGGTGGTGCGGAAGTTTTGACGGTCAGCTGGTTCATGGGTGGCCCATCGCAGGTCGGTCCCGTCAACAGGATCCAGCGGCGGACGCCGCCGGTTCCCCGTTGCAGGACGGATCGAGGTGTGATGCGCTATGCAGTCCCGGTCAGTAACCGGCACTGCGCAGGAATGCGCATGATGGGAGCCGTCCGCATACCCAGAAGATACGGAAGCTCCGCTATGAAGCGGCATCATCCACCCCAGCTCGGAGGATGCGCCAGCAACTTATTCGGCCCTAGGAATTTCGAGTCTAGAAAGGGCAGGCGGAGGCGGCACGAGTAGGCATTACCCGATTTTTTCCGCGGATTACTTGGCGCGGCAGCGGCATCTACTCGGGGGTGTCGAAGGTGACTACCTGTTTTACCGGGCGCCGCAAAGGTGCCTGCGCCGTGACGGTTTACGGGGTGCGTCGGTCCTTGAGGTCGGCGACCTCGCGCCGCAGCGCTGCGATCTCCGCAACCAGGTCGGCGAGTTCGGCCCGCACTGGCTCCTCGGCGGACTCGGCGGCTGCTTCGGTGGACTCCTCGACCCGCTGCACGAGCCAGGAGGCGATGGATGCGGTGACCACGCCGAGCACGGCGATGCCGCTCATCATGAGCGCCGCGGCAACCATCCGGCCGATCGGCGTCACGGGGTACATGTCACCGTAGCCCACGGTGGTGATGGTGGTGATGGCCCACCAGAGGGCGTCGCCGAAGGTGAGGATCTTGGCGTCGGGAGCCGACTGTTCCACGTCCAGCACGGCCAGGGCGCCCACAAAGACGAGCAGCGCCGCTGAGCCGGCCACATACGTGACCACCCGGCCGCGGAGGGTTTCGCCGACGGTCCGGTGCAGGACGGCGAGCAGCGTCACCAGGCGGAGCAGCCTCAGCGGGCGGAAGAACGGGAGCGCCACGATCAGGAGTTCGTGGAGGTTCCAGAGGAACCAGCGGCGCCGGTCCTTGGCGAGCCAGAGGTTGGCGGCGTAGTCCAGGGCAAAGATCCCCCACGTCAGCCCGAGCACAGCCTCGAGCCATTCGGCACCGCTGCCGTCAACGCGGCCAATCACCTGCCACGCATAGGCCGCCAGGAACACCAATGCCGTCCCCATCAGCGGCCACTCGGCAAGATCCCGGTAGCGTTGTTGCGTCATGCGCCACATCCTACGCGGGGACGACGGGGCAAGGCTTGCCACCATGTTACTGACGGGTAACATTGGGGGATGCACCTGCTTCTGCGCACCCTCCTGATGCTGTTCACCTCAACCCGCCGCTCCGCGCTGACCATCTGGGACGCATCGTCCTTGCCGCTGCGGGTCCTGCCCACCGATATCGACATCGCGATGCACGTCAACAACGGCATGTATTTTTCGCTCATGGACCTGGGCCGGTTCGACCTGATGGTCCGCAGCGGCGTCTGGAAGAGGATGCGCCGGCGCGGCTGGAGCCCGGTGGCGGCGGGGGAGACCATCGCCTTCCGGAAATCGCTGCAGCTGTGGCAGCAGTACACCATCGAAACCAGGATCATCGGCCTGGACGCGAAGGCCATCTACTTTGAGCAGCGCATGGTGGCCGACGGCGAGATCTACGCACGTGCCTACATCGCCACCCGCCTCGTCAGCAAAGGCAAACCCGTCAGCCAGGACGAGATCCTGAGCGAGTTCGGCCAGCCCCCGACGGACCTCGTCCTCCCCGAATGGATCCACGAGTGGCGTGAGGCCAACGCCCTGCCTGGCAGCCGGACGCCTGCCCCGCACCTTTGGGAGAGCAGCACCAGCCGGCTGGGCTGACAACTACGCGCCGACGTCGCGCCTGTTCACCGCGAGTGCTGCCAGCGCCACCAGGGCAGCCGAGATGCCCCACAGCCACCCGGCCGCACCCCAGTCGGCGCCGTTGGCCACCGGCGAATTCCCGTACGCCCAGTGGTAGGGGCTCAGGTTGAGCAGCCACTCCACATCCTCGCTCTGCCGGCCGACGGCGTTGAAGACGTAGCCCAGGACACCCACTGCGGCACCGGCCGCGAGTCCGTACGTCCTGCGGCCGGAGACGGCGCCGGCGAACAGCGCCGCGGTTCCGCTCAGGAGGGCAAGTCCGGCGAACAGCACAGTCGCGCCGAACAGGTTCTCCGGCTGGATGTCCAGCTGTGCCGAATCGTTCAGCAGCCGGACCAGGACGAAGACCAGGGCGGCGAGCAGCACCAGCCGCAGGACCAGGGACAGCGCGCGTTCGAGCACCACCTGGACGCGCGTGACGCCGTGGGCCAGGGTCAGCTCCAGTTGGCCGGATTCCTCGTCCCCGCCCACCGCGGCGGCACCCCATCCCACGGAGGCGATGGTCATCAGCAAGAACCCGATCAGCCCGAACAGGGTGGCCTGGGTGTAGCCGGGACCGGTCGCGATCTGGTCGTAGTTCAGCGCCCTGGTCATCTCGGCCGGCAGCGCATTGATCATGTCCTGCATCTGGACGCTGCCGCCGAGGGACGGATACAGCGGCAGGTACAGGAAAATGGCGGCAGCCAGGCCTGCTGCCCAGCCCAGGGTGGAGCGCCACGTATCAAAGAATGCCCGGCGAAACAGCGGCAGGGTGGTGCTCACCGGGCGGCCTCCTGCGGGTTTGAATACATCTTCAGCACCGATTCCTCCAGGTCGGGCTCCTCCAGGACAAGGTCCTTCAGCTGCAGCGTGCCCAAAGCCCGGACCAGGGGCTGGATGTCCCCCTCCAGCGTGGCGGTCAGCGTCACCTTGCTGCCGGACTCAAGTACCTCAACGTGTCCGACGCCGGGCACCGCACCCAGCAGCGCACCGGCGTCGTGCGCGGTAATGCCGTCAGCCGTAAACCGAAGGTGCCGCACGGCACTTTCCCGAAGCCCGCTCACCGACTCCACCGCGACGATCCGGCCGTCCCGGAGGATGGCCACCGTGTCCGCTGTCTGCTGGACCTCGCTGAGGACGTGGGAGCTGAGGAAGATGGTCTGCCCTTTGTGCTGCGCCTCCCGCATCATGGCGTGGAACTCCTGCTGGACCAGCGGATCCAGGCCGCTGGTGGGCTCGTCGAGGACCAGGAGTTCGGGGTCGTGCATAAAGGCCTGGACCAGGCCCAGTTTCTGCTTGTTGCCCTTGGACAGCTTGCGCGTGTGGCGGTCCAGATCCAGTCCCAGCCGTTCGGCCAGCGCATCGATCCTTCCCGGCGCCACCGGACCGCTGATGGCCTGGTAGTGGGCCAGGAGTTTCCGGCCCGTGACGCGGCCCTCGAGGAACAGTTCGCCGGGAAGGTAGCCGATCCGGCGGCGGAGTTCCGGACCTCCGGCGCGGGGATCCTTCCCGAGGACCCTGACCTCCCCGGAGGTGGGGCGGATGATGTCCAGCAGGCAGCGCATGGTGGTGGTCTTGCCCGCGCCGTTGGGGCCGATGACACCGAACACGGAGCCTGCCTCGACGGCGAAGTCCACCCCGTGAAGGACCTCCCGGCGGCCGAATTTCTTGGTCAGGGACCTGGTGGAGATTGCGTGCGTCATGCGCCCTCCTGTGTGCGGCTTTCAGCGGCTGATGACCCCAAGGGTAGGCGTGGCGGCCCGCCCTGTATATGGGCGCCGCGGTTATTCCCGATGACGCGGGAAGCGAACATGGCGCCCCCGGCCGCGACATACCACGGCCTGCTCGCGTACCGTTGAAGGCATGGCTACCGTTGACATCACCAGTGAACAGTTCGCATCGACCATCGAGGGCAATGACATTGTCCTGGTGGATTTCTGGGCGGAATGGTGCGGTCCGTGCAAGCAGTTCGGGCCCACGTACAGCGCCGTGTCGGAGAAGCACTCCGACGTCCTGTTCACGAAGGTGGACACCGAGGCCGAGCAGCAGCTCGCCGCCGAGGCCGGCATTACCTCCATCCCCACGCTGATGGCCTTCCGCGAAAAGGTCCTGGTCTTCTCGCAGCCGGGCGCCCTGAACGCCCAGCAGCTGGAGCAGGTTGTTGACGCTGTCAAGGCCCTGGACATGGACGAGGTGCACGCCCACGTGGCGCGTTCGCAGGCAGAGGCCGCGGCGGCCGCAGGCAGCAAACCGGCGGGACCCCAGGACGGCACCCAGATCCCGGATGCTTAACCCCACCGCTTAAAGCAACGCGGGGTCACTTTTCGCCCAATAACCTCGGTTCTTTGGGCGAAAAGTGACCCCGCGTTTGTTTGTGCAGGGTTACAGGCGTTCGAGCTTGACGGGCTCCGCGAGCAGCGCGCTCAGGGATTCGTTCAGGTCCTGGACGGCCGTGCCCTTGGAGTGCTTCTCGAGGTCCTCCTCCGAGGCCCACTGCTCCGTCAGGACCAGCTTCTCGTCGGTGGCCTCGGTCAGCTCGTAGCGGATGCAGCCGGGCTCGTTGACCACCTCGTCGATGGCGATTTCCAGGGCGAGCTTCACACGGAAGAACTCGCCGTCGTTGGGGATGAACGTTGCCTGCAGGTCGATGGGTGCACTCATGGATTTCACAATACCGGGCCGCCTGGTCCGTGCCCGTCCTGTTTACGCGCGGACACCCCCGATGTTGCGCTTCCCTTATGCTTTCATTGCCTGGGCCCAGTTGGTAGCGTGCCAGCATGCGCGCTTATACAGCCGGGGACACTGACGTCCCGCTGCTCGAGGAGACCATCGGCACGAACTTTGAGCGGGTTGTGGCCCGGTTTCCCTTCCATGACGCGCTGATCGAGGCCGCGGCGGTTCCGGGCGCCGACGCCCGGCGCTGGAGCTACACCAAGATGAACGACGACGTCGACCGCCTCGCGCGTGCGCTCCTCGCCCTGGGCGTCTGCAAGGGGGACCGGGTGGGCATCTGGAGCCCCAACTGCGCGGAGTGGACCCTGCTGCAGTACGCCACGGCGAAGGCCGGCGTCATCCTGGTGAACGTGAACCCGGCCTACCGCAGCCACGAGCTGGAGTTCGTGGTGCGGCAGAACGGCATGCGGATGTTGGTCACGGCACCGTCGGACCGGACCAGCGACTTTGTGGGGATGGCCCGGCAGGCGCTCGCCGCGTGCCCGGACCTCCGGGAACTGGTGTTCCTGCCGGATTCGGGCGCGGACGGGCTCGACGCCGGCGTCCCCCAGGGTGAGGCAGAGCTGACGTACGCCGAGCTTCTCAAGCGGGCTGACGACGTCGGGCATTCCGCCCTGAAGGCGAGAATGGCGGAACTGGACCCGCACGATCCCGTCAACCTGCAGTACACGTCCGGGACCACCGGCTTCCCCAAGGGAGCCACGCTCACCCACCACAACATCCTGAACAACGGCTACTCCATCGGCGAGCTGCTTGGCTACACCGAACATGACCGGGTGGTGATCCCGGTGCCGTTCTACCACTGCTTCGGGATGGTGATCGGCAACCTGGCGGCGCTCAGCCATGGCGCGGCCACCATCATTCCCGGCCGCGGCTTCAGCCCCGCCGCCGCGCTGGAAGCTGTGCAGGATTTCGGCGGGACCTCGCTCTACGGTGTGCCAACGATGTTCATCGCCGAACTGGCGCTCCCTGATTTTGCCTCCTACGACCTCTCCACGCTCCGGACCGGTGTCATGGCCGGATCAGTGTGCCCCGTCGAGGTGATGAACCGGGTGATTTCCGAGATGCACATGGTGGACGTGGCCATCTGTTACGGCATGACGGAGACCTCGCCCGTGTCCACCATGACCCGGACAGGTGACACTCTCGCTCAGCGGACCGGGACCGTTGGCCGCACCATGCCGCGGCTGGAAAGCCAGGTCATTGATCCTGGCTCCGGCGAGGTGCTGGAACGGGGCCTGATCGGCGAACTGTGCACGCGCGGCTACGCGGTGATGCAGGGGTACTGGGACCAGCCGGACAAAACTGCCGAGGCCATTGACGCCGACGGCTGGATGCACACCGGCGACCTCGCCCGCATGGACGAGGACGGCTACGTGGTGATCGAAGGCCGGATCAAGGACATGGTGATCCGCGGCGGCGAGAACATCTACCCGCGCGAGATCGAGGAATTCCTGTACAGCCACCCGGCCGTCCAGGACGTGCAGGTCATCGGTGTGCCGGATGACAGGTACGGCGAGGAACTGATGGCCTGCATCATCCTCAAACCCGGTGCGGAGCGGCTGGACGCCGCTTCACTTGCGGACTTCTGCCGGGGCAAGCTGGCGCACTACAAGATCCCGCGCTACGTGGACGTTCGGGAAAGCTTCCCCATGACGGTCTCCGGGAAGATCCGCAAGGTGGAGATGCGCGAGGAAGCGGTGTCCCGACTGGGGCTGTGACCAGCAACGCGGGGTCACTTCCGGCCCAATAATCCAGCTTCTTTGGGCATCTAGTGACCCCGCGTTGCTGGGTGTGGGGTGCTCCTGTGGATAACTTCTGAAGAAAATCCTCGGAGCGGCCACACTGGTGCCATGGTTACTGCGAAACCACTGCCCGAGGATCTCTCCAAGCTTCCCTTCACGATCTATCAGGCACGGACGTTGGGCGTTGCACAAAAGCGGTTGCGGGCTAAGGACCTGGTTGGGGCAGGACGGCTGATTCGGGCGCATGCAGGCCGGGACCTTGCCCTAATCGAGCGGGCACGGGTGCTCTGCGCTGCCACCCCGGACGCCTGGGTCTCCCACGAGACGGCGGCTGTATTCTTCGATCTGGGTCTTCCCCCGTGGCTGGGCCAGGAGCCACGCGTCCACCTCAGCAAGCCGCACGGATTGCCCAGGGTCCGGCGGGCCGGCGTTATCGGTCACCGCGTTCACGTGATTCCGGGCGAAGTCGTTGAGATCGATGGCATCCGGGTCAGCGTGCCGCCCCGGACGTGGCTTGACCTGGCCCATGAGCTGCCCCTGCGGTATCTCGTGGCCATGGGAGACCAGCTGATCCGCATGCCGCGGCCGGAGCTGGAGTTCCGCAGCGTGCCGTTTGCCCATAAAGAAGGACTGCGCCTGTTGATCCGGCAGCATCCCAACCTGAAAGGCGTTGAGAAAGCGCGACTGGCGCTGGATGAGATGCGGGTGGGGTCGGATTCGTTCCCGGAAACGTTCCTCCGGCTCGCACTCCTGGACGCGCACCTGCCTGAACCCGAATTGCAGCTCCGTCTTGATCCCAACGATCCGAGGTCGCCGGCAGCGGACCTTGGTTTTCGAAAGCATCGGATTGCGGTGCAGTACGACGGCGCGCATCACCGCACGAGGGAACAGCAGTCACGGGATAACCGCCGCGACGAATTTTTCTTCCGTGCAGGCTGGTCCTATTTCAAGCCGAACGCGGACGACCTCGCCGACGGCTTTCAGGACCTCATCGTCAGAATCAAACGCGCTCGCCGCTCCCAGAACAACGCAGGGTCACTTTTCTAAAGCAACGCGGGGTCACTTTTGGCCCGATAATCGGGGTTTATCGGGCCAAAAGTGACCCCGCGTTGCTTTTTATTCGGGCTGGTTGCCTGCGGCGCCGTTGATGGTGAACGGTGTTGTGACTCCGTCGTACATCAGGTGGGCGACGAGGCCGTCCACCGCGTGGGGGAGTGTGTGGCAGTGGTCGCTCCAGATGCCGGGGTTGTCGGCAACGAAGGCGATCTCGTACGCCTCGCCGGGATGGACGTCGAGTGAGTCCACCCACCACGGGCTGCCGGACGCCGGGGTGCCGTCGCGTGCGAGCACAAGGGCGTGGTGGCCGTGAAGGTGCATCGGATGCACCTCGCCCGACTCGTTGACAATGCGCATGAGGACAACGTCATCCGCGAGCACGTGGAACATCGGCACGTCCGGGAAGAGCTGCCCGTTGATCGTCCAGAAATTTCCGGGGCGGCCGTCGATGAGGCCCAACCGGCGCCCGATCACGTAGTCGAAGGTGCGGTCCGGTGACTGAAAGTCGACGCCGGGCGGGGCAGGTTCACCGTACGCCAGCAGGTCGAGCGTTTCTTGGGGTTGCCGTGCCGGCGGCGTGGCGTCGGCATCTGCCCCGGCAGGGTCGCCGATGGTGATGCTGCGGGCCCCGCCGACGTGGAGGCGTGCCGCGCCCTGCCTAGGGGCCTGCACTGCGACGTCCAGCCGGCCGCCCGCGGGGATGAGGACTTTTTGGCGTTCGACGGCGGCAGGTCCGTTGACGTCATGCCCGTCGGTCGCGACAACCCGGAAGGCAGTGGCTGACCAGACGGCGGCGGTGCCCTGGTCGGTGTTGATGACCCGGACCCGGACGGTACTGCCGGGCCCGGCCGGCACATGTTCGTCCTGCACGCGTCCGTTGAGGGTGTGCTGGCCGCCGTATACGTGAAGCAGCGCGACGGCGTCGGTTTCGTATTGGTTCGACGGCGGGCGGGCCGCTTGTACAGCCGGATCGATGACGACCGCACCGAGCAGCCCGCCTTCGACCTGCTCATGCGAGACCTGGTGCGAGTGGTACCAGTACGTGCCGGCGTCGTCTGCGGTAAATCGGTAGACGTGGCGGCCGCCGACGGGCACGGCGTCCTGGGTGATCCCCGCGACCCCGTCCGCCGCGTTGGGCACGTCGACGCCGTGCCAATGCAGGGTGGCGCCGGCCGGGACCGACTCGTTGACGAACACCGCCTCAACGAGGTCCCCCTGCCTGGCGCGGATCGTGGGTCCCGGGGAGGTGCCGTTCACGGTGTACCCCTCAACCGGGCGGCCGCCGGGAATCTCGATCGTCTGCCGGCGGGCGACGAGTTCAACACGGACATCCGGGGCCCGCAGCGGGTCTGCGATCAGGCCGGCCACGCTGACGGCGTTGGCCTCACCCGCGCTGGTGCCAGGGCCATGGGCATGGGCGGCCTGCCCGCCGCCCATGTCCATGACCGAATATTCACCGAGCAGGGTTGAGCCCCATCCGAGTGCGCCCAGGCCAACCGCTCCAGTCACCGCGACGCCGGCGGCAAGGCGCCGGACGAGGTCATGTCGCGATGACATCTGCGGCGGGTTTCTCGGCACCCATCCTCGCGGACCGCCTGATGCGCAACGCCGCGTAGACAGCGGTGAGCAGCACGGCCAGCGCGTTCGCGCCGTGGACCAGGCCGAGGTACGGCATGTCGACAATTGAGTAACCCAGGGTTATCTGCAGCGCCACCAGGGCAAGGACGATGCCCGCCCATTTGCGTGCACCGCCGGCGTTGACGAAGAAGGCGATGACGAGCAGCGCCAGTGCTGCGAGTGGTATCACCATCCCGCCCACGATGCCGTGGATCGGGAAGCCAAGCTCACCGGTGAACGTCGTCGCCTGGCGGCTTTCGACGACGGCCTTGTCGATGACGCCGCCATCCTGGACGTAGCGGCCGATGCCACCGAGGGCGAATGCGATCGAGGCAGCCTGCACCGCAACTCCGCCGGCGACAATCCAGGCGAGGGCCGAATAGATCCTGCGCATGATGTCCTCCTGTTCGTGCGGCCGCCTTTCGTGGCGTCCGCTGGTGCCCAACGTAGGCCGCCGAAGGGCCTGCCAGGAACGCGGGTGGCCGCAGGGGGTATGGAGGCCAGCCACGGGGGAGGCCGCGGAGGACCCCCTCCCGGGATTCGCGTTCGAGGCGGATCATGGGATTGTGCTCCAAAGATGGGGATTGCTCGCCGCGCTGGCTCCGGTAGGAGTGGCGTCGCTTATCTACGTCGTCATCATTCGCGGGTTCGTGGCACCGGACGACCACGGTCTGAGCTGGCCCCTGCTTGGAGTGCTGCCTACGTTTGTCTTCGGCATGTGGCTGCTGACCGTTTCGTCATCGCGGGCAGCCGTGTTCATCGCTGCCGCTGCCACGGCCATGGCGGTCAGCTCGGCGTACGAGACGTTTGCCGTCCAGGACCCCACTTTCATCGGTCAACCGTGGTTCCCACTCGTGAACCTCACCGGCCTGACCGCAGACGCTGTGGCATCGGCTGGCTTTGTCAGCATGTTCGCCAGTTTCCCGACGGGCGTTCCCGAGTATCGGTGGCAGCGCGTCGCCGTCGGCCTCCTGTGGGTGCCCGTGCTGGTGGCCCCCATCTCGCTGCTCACCAACCCGCATGTCCTCGTTCCGCTTTTCGTTGACCTCAACGACGCCATTCCGAATGCGCTCGTGGTGCCCTGGCTTGAGTGGGCGGCCCCCGCAGTGGACTGGGCCCTCTACCAGTGGCCCTCAATGCTGCTCGGGGTGGGCGTTCTCCTGAGCCGGGCAGTCTTCGGGGACAAGGAAGTCCGTGCACGCACGCGGGTCATGACCTGGGTGGTCATCGCCACGGTGATCAGCTACGGGCTGTGGCTGTACGGACCGCCGAATGCGATCGTCACTGCCGCCGTGTTTGCTACGCTCACCGCCGTCCCCTTGGCGGCCATCCATGGCATCCTCCGCCACGGCGCCTTCGATATTGCCCCCGGAGACCGCGGGCGCTTCGCGGCCCGGTCGTCCGGCCTCCTCATCACGGTCCTGTACGGGATCGGGACCTCGACTCCGGCCGTGATGCTCGCTGACAGCCTTACCGTCATCGGCGCAGTCCTGCTCACCACAACCCTCGCCATTTGCCTGTTGCCGGTGCGCAGCTGGCTGGCGAGCTGGATCCAGCGCGCGATCTTCGGGGACAGGGACCGCCAGTTGGCGCTTCTGAGCCAGCTGGGCCGCCAGCTGGATCAGGCAGTGGACCCCCGCGAGTTGCTCACCAGGCTGACCGAAGCGGTGCGCCATGGCCTTGACGCCTCCTGGGTGCGGATCAGGTTGGCCGGAGCCGACGGCGCGCTCGCCGATTCGCCGATGGGCGTGGCCGGGGAAGTGAGGGGGGAGCCGGCGGCGTCCTGCGTCCTCGCCCGGTCCGATGAGATCCTGGGGAACATCGAGCTCGGCCCACGACGGCGCGGAGACTATGGCGACGCCGAACGCGCCCTGCTCCGGACCGTCGCCGGCCAGGCGGCGGCGTCCGTCGCCAACGTGCGGCTCAGCGCCCAAATAGCCCAGCAGCTCAATGATCTGACCGAGTCCCGGGAACGGCTCATCGCCGCCCAGGACGACGAGCGCAGGCGCCTGGAACGCGACCTGCACGACGGGATCCAACAGAATGTGGTTGCGCAGATCGCGGGGCTCCGCCTGGCCCGTAACCGGTTGCAGCGCGGCGAGCTTTCCGCGGAAGAACTGGCCGGGCTGCAGGACCAGGCCAGGGAAACGCTCACAGACCTGCGGGAGCTTGCCCACGGCATCCACCCGCCGGTCCTGAGCGATAACGGACTCGTGGCGGCCATCGAGTCCAGTGCGGCGAGGTTCCCGATCCCGTTGACCGTGGAAGCGGACGCCGGCGTCCGGGCTGAGCGGTTCCCTGAGGACGTGGAGACGACGGCGTACTACGTGGTGCGGGAGGCGCTCGCGAACACTGCCAAGCACGCGAATGCCACACTTGCCTCTGTGGGGCTTGTCCGGAAGGACGGGCATCTGCAGATCGCGATCAGTGATGACGGATGCGGCATCGGCACCCTTGTACCGGCAACCAGCGGCGGCCTGGCCAACATCCGGGACCGGGTATCGGCGCTGCACGGCAGTCTGGACGTCTCGGGCCACGCCCCGTCGGGCACCACCGTGCTGGTGGAGTTGCCTGTGGAACGGAACGGTGAACACGTTGGATGACTCAGGCGTGCTGCGGGTGGTGATTGCCGAGGACAACTATCTCGTCCGCGAGGGCCTTCGCCGGTTGCTGGAGGACTCCGGTGAGATCGACGTTGTGGCCTGCGCGGGCAACGCAACAGAGCTGGTCGATGCCGTGCGCCGGTTCTCCCCCGATGCCGTGCTCACCGATATACGGATGCCGCCCGGCCATCACATGGAGGGCATCGCGGCGGCCCGCGCAATCCGGGCAGCGCACCCGGACACGGGTGTGGTGGTGCTCTCACAGCATGCCGACCAGAGCTACGCCCTGGCGCTTTTTGCCGACGGCTCGGCAGGCCTTGGCTACCTGCTCAAGGACCGCATCGGCGACCTGGAAGACCTGGTCCACGCGCTGCGGGAGGTGCGGATGGGCGGGTCGGTCATCGACCCGCAGATCGTCGACACGCTGGTTCGCCGCCGCACCACGGGAGCGGCGAACCCGCTCTCCGACCTGTCGCCGCGTGAACTCGACGTGCTCCGTGAGATGGCACAGGGAAGGACCAACGCCGGCATCGAACAGTCGCTCTACTTGTCCTCCTCCACCGTGGAGAAGCACGTCAATTCGATCTTCACCAAGCTCAACCTACCGGCGACGGGCGTGCACCGCCGTGTGGCAGCGGTGCTCACGTTCCTGCAGCGGAACGGCAACGACGCTTTCGCTGAGGAAACCGGGCAGTAAGGGCCCCAAGTGTACGTTCGCGCTGTACGAGCCACTCTTGGGCGCGAACGTACAGTTGTGGCCCCACCCCTCTGGAGCATGGGTTACTCCAGGGAATTCGCCTGTTCCGGGGCTCTGGAGCGGGGGCCTTGGCGCCACGCTACGCGCATCGGCCGTGTCCGTCCACGGACCAACGGGTCAGTGCCCGCGGTGGTCCTGGATGGTCATCCGCGGCCCGAACGTGGGCTTGCGGAATCCGCTCAGCCCGATCATCCTCACCACGCGCTGCCGGTGGCCCTTCCACGGCTCAAGCAGCGCCAGCATCCCGGCGTCGTCGGTTCGGCGGCCGGTCAGCGCCGCGCCCACGTAGGCCGCGAGGTGGTAGTCACCCACGGCGATGGAGTCCGGGCAGCCGTGGGTCCGCTGCACAACTTCGGCTGCGGTCCACACCCCGATGCCGGGGATGACCTGCATTTTCGCCGCGGCCTCGGTTGAAGGCAGGGCGGCAAGCCGTTCAAGGGCGACGGCGGAGCGCAGCGCCCGCATGACCGTTGCGGAACGCTGCGGGCCAACGCCGGCCTTGTGCCACTCCCAGGAGGGGATGCGCAGCCACTGCGCGGGGGTGGGCTGGACCCTGAGTCCGTCCGGCCCGGCGCTGCCGGCGGCCGGGGCCGCGGAGCCGTAGCGGTACATCAGGTACCGGTACCCGCGGCGAGCCTCGATGACGGTGACCTTCTGTTCCAGGATGGTCGGCACCAGGGCATCGATCATCCGGCCGGTGGACGGGAGGCGGACCGCAAGGTTCCGCCGGCGGGCTTCGCGGACCATCCGGGGGAGCGTGGCATGGAAGCCAGGCTCGTCGAACGCCGACCAGTCATCCCCGGCACCCAGGAGGCGCGGCACTCCGGCGAGTGCGGCTGCGGAACCGGGCCCCCACGCCTGGGCGTCGACAGCCCCGTCCGCTGCAGTGGTGAGGCGGAGCGTGACCGGTCCATCCGGCGTCGTAAACGCCGTCCAGAACCCGTCCGGCCGGGACGAAAACGCCGGATCCCCCGCGCCGCGCAGGAGCGTGCCGAGCGTCTGCGTCAGGCTGTACGGGCCGTCCGGATGCCACCGCAGCGAGGCGTCCGCGGCGGCGGCCAGCCGGGCGGGGGCGTCTGCGATGGTCATGGTTTCATCGTCCCACGGTGGGCTGACAAAACGGGTTCCGGGGCCCCTTACGGGCCACGGATGCCGGGACTAGACTCCATCGTGTGGCGCGGGCTGTCCGTGCCTTCCCCCGCATTCAAAGGAGCATGCAGTGGCTGGAGTTGTGCATTTCGAGATCCCCGCCGACAACAAGGAACGCGCCAACACGTTCTATGAAAGTGCGTTTGGTTGGAACCTGGTCCCCATGCAGGGGATGGACTACACCAGCGCCATCACTACTCCGTCGGACGAACAGACAGGCATGCCAAGCGCGCCAGGTGCCATTAACGGCGCCCTGTTCCCGCGCACGGACAACCTCAAGACGCCGATCATCACTATCGACGTGGACGACGTTGACGCCGCACTGGCAAAGGTGGAGTCCGCCGGGGGGTCAATTGCCCAGGCCAAGGACGCCGTTCCCGGCATGGGTTATTACGCCTACTTCAAGGACACCGAAGGCAACACCATGGGCCTCTGGCAGACGGATTCCACGGCAGGGAG
This sequence comes from Arthrobacter sp., assembly GCA_035254945.1. Classification (GTDB taxonomy): domain Bacteria; phylum Actinomycetota; class Actinomycetes; order Actinomycetales; family Micrococcaceae; genus Arthrobacter. The sequence goes on from DATFAE010000040.1 coordinate 27,713, forward strand.
CTGACCCCGGGGCAGGCCCCTCACCGGAGACGGTAACTTTGTACCTATGAAGTACGCCCAGTCCATCCTGGACCTCATCGGCAAGACCCCCCTCATCAAGCTCAACCACGTGACGGACGGCATCAAAGCCACGGTCCTGGTCAAGCTGGAGTACCTGAACCCCGGCGGATCCATCAAGGACCGCATCGCGATCAAGATGATCGAGGCAGCCGAGCGGGACGGCAAGCTCCTCCCGGGCGGAACCATTGTGGAACCCACGTCCGGCAATACCGGCGTGGGGCTGGCCCTCGTGGCCCAGCAAAAGGGCTATAAGTGCATCTTCGTGGTACCGGACAAGGTAGGCGAGGACAAACGCGCCGTCCTGGCGGCCTACGGCGCCGAGGTGGTGGTGACTCCCACCGCCGTCGCCCCGGACAGCCCGCAGAGCTACTACAGCGTCTCGGACCGGATCGTCGCCGAGACCCCGGGCGCCTACAAGCCGGACCAGTTCTCCAACCCGGCCGCCCCCGGCAGCCACTACGAGACCACCGGTCCGGAGATCTGGAGCGACACGGACGGGTTGGTCACGCACTGCGTGATCGGCGCCGGCACCGGCGGCACCATCACCGGCACGGGCCGGTACCTCAAGGAGGTTTCGGCGGACCGGGCAGAGTCCGACGGCGGCCCGGTCAGGATCATCGGCGCCGACCCCGAAGGCTCGGTGTACTCGGGCGGGACCGGGCGGCCCTACTTCGTCGAGGGCGTGGGCGAGGACATGTGGCCGGCAAACTACGACAAATCCGTGCCGGACGAGGTCATCGCGGTCAGCGACGCCGAGTCCTTCGCCATGACCCGCAGGCTGGCCCGCGAGGAAGGGCTGCTGGTGGGCGGTTCCTCCGGGATGGCCGTGGTGGCCGCGTTGCGGACCGCCCGCGACCTCCCGGAAAGCGCCGTTGTGGTTGTCATCCTGCCTGACTCCGGCCGCGGCTACCTCGCAAAGATCTTCAACGACCAGTGGATGCGCTCCTACGGCTTCCTCTCCGGCGGCGAGGAAACGTCCGTGGGCGAGGTGATCAAGTCCAAGACCGGCGAACTGCCGGACCTGGTCCACATCCACCCGAACGAGACCGTCCGCGACGTCATCACCATCATGAACGAGTTCGGCGTCAGCCACATCCCGGTTCTCTCCCAGGAACCCCCCGTGGTGATGGGCGAGGTCCTGGGCGCCGTGGACGAACGGACCCTGACCGCGAAGCTGTTCCGCGGTGAGGCCAGGCTGACGGACAAAATCTCCGAACACATGGGCCCGAAACTGCCCGTCATCGGCTCGCTGGAAACCATTTCGGCGGCCCGTGCGCTGCTGTCCGACGTGGACACGGTGATGGTGACGTTCGTCGGGGCGCCCGTGGGCATCCTCACCCGGCACGACCTCCTCGCCTACCTCAGCAACTAACTCCAAAGGAGCACCATGCCTGTTTCTGAAAACCAGGGCTTCAACACGCGCGCCGTCCACGCCGGCCAGGCTTTCGAACCCCGCACGGGCGCCGTGGTCCCGCCGCTGCACTTCAGCTCCACCTACGCCCAGGACGGCATCGGCGGGCTCCGCAACGGCTACGAGTACGGCCGCGGCGGCAACCCCACCCGCGACGCCCTGCAGGAACAGCTGGCCGCGCTCGAAGGTGGAAGCCACGCGTTCTCGTTCAGCTCCGGCCTGGCGGCGGAAGACTCCCTGATCCGTGCCCTGACACGGCCCGGGGACCACATTGTGCTGGGCAACGATGCCTACGGCGGAACCTACCGGCTCATCAGCCGCGTGCTCGGCGACTGGGGCATCGGCAACACGCCCGTTGACATGGCTGACCTGGATGCCGTGGGCAAGGCCGTGGCCGCCAACAAGACGCGCTTCGTCTGGGTGGAAACCCCCTCCAACCCGCTGATGAAGATCACCGACATTCAGGCCCTCGCCAAGGTGGCGCACGACGCCGGTGCCCTCCTGGTGGTGGACAACACCTTCGCGTCGCCCTACCTGCAGACCCCGCTCGCCCTCGGTGCCGACGTCGTGGTCCACTCCACCACCAAGTACATCGGCGGCCACTCCGACGTGGTGGGCGGAGCCGTTGTGGTCAACGATCCGGAGCTCGCGGAGAAGATCGGCTTTGTCCAGTTCGCCGTGGGCGCGGTGTCCGGGCCAATGGACGCGTTCCTGACCACCCGTGGCCTGAAGACCCTGGGCGTACGGATGGACCGGCACAGCGACAACGGCCAGGCAGTGGCCGAGTGGCTGCTGCAGCGCCCCGAAGTCGAAGTCGTGCTGTACCCGGGCCTGCCCTCGCACCCCGGCCACGAGCTGGCCAGGAAGCAGATGAAGAAGTTCGGCGGCATGGTGTCCGTCCAGTTCAAGGGCGGCGAGGCCGCGGCACGCACCGTGGCGGAGAACACCTCCGTGTTCACCCTGGCAGAGTCGCTGGGCGGCATCGAATCGCTGATGAACTACCCGTCGGAGATGACCCACGCCTCCGTCAAGGGCACGGAGCTGGCTGTTCCCGTGAACCTGATCCGGCTGTCCTGCGGCATCGAGGACGTTGAAGACCTCATCGCGGACCTCGAGCACGCCTTCACCTTCCTCCGGTGACCGCAACCTCCCCGGCAGTGGCCCCCGCAACCACCCGCGGCTGGATCGCGACGGCGGCCGGTGCTGCCGCCGTCGTCATCGCCCTGGTGGTGCTTTACTCCGCCTACATCCCACTGATGAACGACTTCGAGGTGTACTACTACGGCGGCAGCCGCGTGCTCCAGACCGGCGAGTCCGGGGCCCAGGAGCTGTATGCGCCGCGGGACGGCCTGCCGTTCACCTACCCGCCGTTCGCCGCGCTGCTGTTCGCGCTGCTGGCGTTGCTGCCGATGGGCACCAGCAGCCTGATCTTCAGCACAACCGCGCTTGTGGGGGCCGCCGTCGTGGCCGCGTGGCTGGCCCGGCACTACTTTGGGCTCCGCGGCTGGCGAACGTCGTTCGCCGACTGGCGGTTCCGAGCGGTGGCCCTCGCCGGCACCGCGGCCATCCTGCTGCTGGGACCGTGGCGGGATACCTTCGACTTCGGCCAGATCAACATCATCCTGATGGGCCTGATCCTCGCCGACTTCGCGTTGCACGGGAAGGACCGGGCGGGCGAGATCCGGTGGCCGGCGGGGCTGCTGATCGGCATCGCGGCGGGGATCAAGCTCACCCCGCTGGCTTTTGGCCTGTACTTCCTGGTGCGGCGCGATTTCAAGGCCCTCGGTTGGATGGCGGGCGGCTTCTTCGGCTCCATCGCACTGGCCTGGGCAATGCTGCCCAATGCCTCGCTGACCTTCTGGACCCAGATCTTGCCCGATACCGGCCGGATCGGCGGGCCCGCCTACCTGGACAACCTCTCCGTCAAGGGGCTCCTGCTCCACGTGGGCCTGCCCGACTCGGGCGTGACCAGCGTGCTGTGGCTGGTGCTGTCCCTCGGGCTTGCCGTCCTGGCGGCACTGGTCATCAAATGGGCCGTGGCCGCGGACGAGAACTTTGTGGCCGTCTCCGCCACGGCGGTGCTGATGCTGCTGATCAGCCCGGTGTCCTGGTCCCACCACTGGGTCTGGATGGCCGTGGCGCTGCCGTCCATGGCGTTTGCGATGCACCGCGTGCCGTCCCGCACCGGGAAGATGCGGCTGTACGGATGGATCATCGTGGCTGTTTCCGCGGTGGCCTTCTACCTCACGCCCAAGTACCTGGCCATGATGGCCGGGGCCAATGAATGGGGCAAGGATCCGCAGACCCAGTTCCAGCTGGCCGTCACCAGCCTCGGCGTCCTCTGCGGGGTGGCGCTGTTGGCGTATTGGGCAGTGGCCTACAGCCCGAGCCGCCGCAAGCCTGGCTTTCTTCAAGAAAGTTAGCTAGGGTGCCTGTATGGCACTGCGATCCGACTGGTCCACGCGCAACTGCAGCATGGCGCGCGGCCTCGATATCCTGGGCGACCCCTGGAGCATGCTGGTGCTCCGGGAGGTCTTCTTCGGCAACGGGCGCTTCGACGCCATGAAGTCCCGGCTGGCGGTGGCCGACTCCGTGCTCACCAAGCGCCTCTCGGGCCTGGTGGAGTCCGGGCTGCTCAGCAAGAAGGCGTACGACGACGGCGGGCGCACCCGCCAGGAATATGTCCTCACCACCAAGGGTGAGGACGCGCTCCCCGTCCTGAACGCTGTGGTGATGTGGGCGGAAAAGCACCTGCCCGCACCCTCTGAGCAGGCCCATATGTTCGTGATCCACTCCGGCTGCGGGCAGCGGACCAGCTCAGCGGATACCTGCACCCAATGCGGGGAGCGGCTCACGGCCGCCAACACCAGCTGGCACAGCCTCACCCGCTCGGAGGCACCGGTGAAACTCGCCACGGCAGCCGCATGACCGCCACCCAAACGCCCGCCCGGCGCCGGCTCCACCCGGCCTGGACCGTGGCCGCCGTCGCTTTCCTTGCCCTCGTCGGCGCCGCCGGATTCCGGGCCGCCCCGGGGGTGCTGATGGTGCCCCTGCAGCAGGAATTCGGCTGGTCCACCACCGTCCTCTCGGCAGCCGTCAGCATCAACCTGGTGCTCTTCGGCCTGACGGCCCCCTTCGCCGCCGCGCTGATGGAGCGGTTCGGGATCCGTGCCGTGACGGCTACCGCCCTCGTGCTGATCGGTGCGGGCAGCGCGCTCACGGTGCTGGTCAACCAGTCCTGGCAGATCCTCCTGACGTGGGGGCTGCTCATCGGCCTGGGCACGGGGTCCATGGCGCTTGTCTTCGCCGCCACCATCGCCAACACCTGGTTCGCCAAGAGCCGCGGCCTGGTGATCGGCATCCTCACCGCCGGAAGCGCAGCCGGCCAGCTGGTCTTCCTTCCCTTCATCGCCATGCTGGCCCAGGACCCCGGCTGGCGGCAGGCGTCCTTGCTCATCGCAGCCGGCGCCCTCGCGGTGGTTCCGCTCGTGCTGAAGTTCCTCAAGAACTCACCGGCCGACGTCGGCGTGCTGGCTTATGGCCAGGAGGAGCCTGGGGAGGGATCAGCTGGGCCGTCCGCGGCTGGTGCGCTGTCCCCGGATGCTGCCCCATCCCCGGATGCTGCGGGGGACACCGGGCGGAGCGGCAACGCCGCGGTCCGCGCGCTCCAGGTGCTCAAGCGGGCCAGCAGGGTGCGCACGTTCTGGGCGCTCGTGGCGGGCTTTGCGATCTGCGGCGCCACGACGAACGGCCTGATCGGCACCCACTTCATCCCGTCCGCCCACGACCACGGCATGGCTGAAACCACGGCGGCCGGCCTGCTGGCCGTCGTCGGGATCTTCGACATTGTGGGCACCATCGCGTCCGGATGGCTGACCGACCGTTTCAACCCCCGGATCCTGCTGGCCGTGTACTACCAGTTCCGCGGCATCGGCCTGCTGGTGCTGCCGCTGCTCCTCAGCGCCACCGTCCAGCCCAGCATGATCGTGTTCGTCGTGATCTACGGACTGGACTGGGTGGCCACCGTACCGCCCACCGCAGCGATCTGCCGGAAGACCTTCGGCGAGGACGGCAGCGTGGTGTTCGGCTGGGTCTTCGCCGCCCACCAGCTGGGCGCAGCCGCCGCCGCACTGGGCGCCGGAGCCATCCGCGACGCCACCGGCCAGTACACCTACGCCTGGTTCGGAGCCGCCGCCATGTGCACCATCGCAGCCGTCATCAGCGCCACCATCCGCAAGGACGCGGCCGCGCGCGAGCCCGAGCGGGTAGCCGCGGCCTAAGACTGTCCGACACGTTCCTGAAATCCTCCACATGCATATGTAGTATGTAGCTACGGCCAGCCGCCGTTCCAGTGCCGCAACCAATGGAAGCGGCCGCCTGCAGTCAGCGACCTTGGGGGACAACGGATGGCACAGAGTGACCTGGATTTGCCGGCAGTGAAGGCAGCCGGAGCTCCCGGGGCCCGTGGGCCCCGGCCGCGGCTATGGAGAACGGCGCTGTGGAGAAGAGCGGCCCTCTGGCTGCCGGCCGTCGTCGTCGCGGTACCGGTCTGGTTCCTGCTGGCGGGGTGGAACAAGCAGGGCCTCGACTTCAGCGTCTACTGGCACGGCGGAAAGATCCTGAACGACGCCGGCTGGGCTGCCTCTGGGCTGTACGGGCCCACCGTCGAATGGGCAGGGGGTCCGGGCCTTCCGTTCACCTACCCGCCGTTCGCGGCACTGGTCTTCGGCGTCCTGGCGAGGTTCCCTGAGCCGCTGGCCCTCCAGCTCTTCAACGCCGCCGGCGTGGCTGTAGCCGCCTGGCTCTCCCTTTTGGCGGTGCGCTACTGGAACGCGAAGGCGGACTGGCGCCGCACGTTTGAGACGCCGCGCAGCCGGTGGACCGCTGCCGCCGCCTTCCTGGCGATGCTGGCGCTGGGCCCCTGGCGGGAGACGCTGGCGTTCGGCCAGATCAACATCCTCCTGATGGGCCTCATGGCCGCGGACCTGCTGTCCCGGGACCACCGCTGGAACCGGAGCCTGCCCGGCAGCGGGTTCCTGGTAGGTGTGGCCGCCGGCATCAAACTGACGCCGCTGGTGTTCGGGCTCTACTACCTGGTGCGCAAGGACTGGCGCGGCCTGGCCAACATGGGCGCAGGCTTCGCCGCCACGGTGCTGCTCGGCTGGCTCCTGCGCCCGGCTGAGTCCCTGCAGTTCTGGCTGGAGATCCTGCCGGACACCTCACGGATCGGCGGCGCAGGCTACGTGGACAACCTATCCATCAAGGGGGCACTCCTGCATTTCGGTGTCCCGGCATCCGCGGTCACTGTTCCCTGGCTGCTCCTGAGCCTGCTGGTGGTGGCTCTGGCCGCCGCCGTCATCAGGCTCGCCACGGACCAGGGCACCCGGGCGGTGGCCGTGTCCGCCACGGCACTGGCCATGCTCCTCATCAGCCCCGTCTCGTGGTCCCATCACTGGGTCTGGATCGCCGCTGTCCTCCCGGCTTTTGCGTGGACCCTGAGGGAAACCCCGGAGCGCTGCCGGCGCCTGAGGACGGCGATGACGGCAGTGCTGTGGCTCTCGGTCCTGGTGTTTTTCTTTTCGCCGAAAACCATCGGGATGGCGTTCGATGCCGAGAACCTGGACATCCAGACGCCCGGGCTGTGGATCATGGCATCCAGTGCAGGAGTCTTCTGTGCCGCCGCGGTCCTGCTGTGCTGGCTGGCCGTCCTCCGCCACGGTGCCCTGGCAACCGCCGAACCCCTGGCTGAAGCGGTTGCCGGGTCCGCGGCTCAGGCAGCCACTGGATCAGCCGTAAGCGGGACCGCGACGGCAGACAGCCGCTATTAGGCTGGTCAGATGGAAACCACCCCTGTTGAGTCCACGGCCGTTCAATCCACGCCGCGGAAAGCAGCCCTGGTCACCGGGGCGGGCAGGCTCGCCGGCATCGGGGCCGGCATCGCCCGGCAACTGGCAGCCGACGGCTGGGACCTGGCCCTGAGTTACTGGCACGACTACGACGCCCGCATGCCATGGGGAAGCCAGCCTGACGACGTCGTCCGCCTCACCGCCGAACTGGAAGCAATCGGCGCGCGCGTCCACATGGTCCCTGCAGACCTGCAGGACCCCACTGCCCCGGACCGGCTCATGGCCGAAGCCAACCAGCTCGCCGGACCGCTTTCGGCCATGGTGCTGAGCCATGCCGAGTCCGTGGATTCCGGCATTATGGACACCACAGTGGACGCGTTTGACCGCCACGTTGCCGTGAACACCCGGGCCAGCTGGCAGCTCATTGCCGCGTTCGCCCGGCAGGCCACTGAAGGCGGTGGGGCGATCGTGGCGCTCACCAGCGACCACACCGCCTTCAACCTGCCCTACGGCGCTTCGAAGGGTGCCCTGGACCGGATCGTGATCGCCGCGGCCCGGGAGCTCGGGCCGCTGGGTATTTCGGCGAACGTGCTCAACCCCGGCCCGGTGGACACCGGCTGGATGACCCCCGAGGTGCGCGGGGAACTCACACGCCGCCAGCCGGGCGGACGCCTCGGTACACCGGCCGACGTCGCCGGCACCGTGGCCTTCCTGGTGTCCCCGGCAGGCCGCTGGGTCTCGGGCCAGCTGATCAAGTCCGACGGCGGCTTCTCCGCGTAGGTGCCCTGCCGCGCCTTCGCGGGGCGGGTTGCGGGGCGGGTTAACGGAACGCGCCGAGGCCGGTGATGTGCTGGCCCAGGATAAGGGTGTGGACCTCGTCGGTGCCCTCATAGGTACGGACCGACTCCAGGTTCGCGGCGTGCCGCAGCGGCGAATAGTCCAGCGTGATGCCGTTTCCGCCCAGGATGGAGCGGGCTTCCCGTGCGATCTTGATGGCTTCGCGGACGTTGTTGAGCTTGCCCAGCGAGATCTGCTCCGGCTTCAGGGTTCCGGCGTCCTTCAGCCGTCCCAGATGGAGGGCCAGCAGGGTGCCCTTCTGGATCTCCAGCAGCATGTTGACAAGCTTCTCCTGCGTCAGCTGGTACTCGGCCAGCGGCTTGCCGAACTGGAGCCGCTCCTGCGAATACGCCAGCGCGGCCTGGTAAGAGTCGCGGGCTGCCCCCATGGCGCCCCAGGCGATGCCGTACCGCGCCTCGTTCAGGCACGTGAACGGTCCGCGCAGGCCACGGGCAGCCGGCAGCAGTGCCTCCGGACCCAGCCTGACGCCGTCGAACACCACATCACACTGGATGGAGGCGCGCATGGACAGCTTCTGCGATATCGGCGTCGCGGTGACGCCGGGCGTTCCGGCCGGCACCAGGAAACCGTGGACGCCGTCGTCGGTCATCGCCCACACCACCATCACGCCGGCCACGGACGCCAGCCCGATCCAGCGCTTTGCGCCGTCCAGGACCCAGCCGGCCCCGTCCCCGGAGCCGTCGCGGCGGGCGAAGGTGGCCATCGACGACGGGTCCGAACCTGCGGTGGGTTCGGTCAGGGCGAAGCAGCCAATTACTTCGCCGGCAGCCATCCGGGGGAGCCACTCCTGCTTCTGGTCCTCGGAACCCCACTTGTGGATAGCCGTCATGGCCAGCGAACCCTGCACCGACACGAACGTGCGGATGCCGGAGTCACCCGCCTCCAGTTCCATCGCGGCCAGCCCGTACTCGACGGCGGACCGGCCGGGGCAGCCATACCCCTCCAGATGCATCCCCAGGACGCCCAGCTCGCCAAGCTCCGGAGCGAGCTCCAGCGGAAAGACGGCGTCCTCATACCAGCGCGCAATGTCCGGTTTGATCCGCTGGTCTGTGAAGTCGCGGATCTTCTGGCGGAGGGCCAGTTCTTCCGCGCCCAGGAGAGCGTCAAGGGCCAGGACGTCGGAAGGATCAGGGGCAGCAGGCAGTTCTGCGGGGAGTTCAGCGGCTTCGCTCATGGGAGGATCCTAGGCCTGTGTCGAGGTGGTTGCGGCGGGCAGGGGCTTCCCCGTGAAGTAGCCGCTGGTGGAGGGCAGGAACCGGCAGACCACGGCCAGTACAACGCCGAGCGCCAGGAGCACCACGCCGCTGACGAAGGCCCCGCCCACACCCAGGATCTCGGTGTCGCCGTAGGCCGGATCCCACATCTGGACAGCAGAGATGAAGAAGGCCGACGTCAGCATCAGCGCCCCCAGCAGCGGAAGGATGCCCCGGAACCACAGGTTGCGGGCGGATCCACGCAGGGTGCCGCGAAAATACCAGAAGCACGCGAAGCCCGTGAGCGCATAGTAAAAGGCAATGAACAGGCTGATGGAGCTGATGGAATCGGAGAGCAGGTTCTCGCTGAAGAAGCTCATGGCCACGTAGTACACCACAGCGGCCGCACCCATCACCTGGGTGGAGAATCCCGGAGTCTGGTTGCGCGGGTGGACTTCACCGAACTTCGGCGGCAGTGCACCATACACCCCCATGGACAGGGTCCCGCGTGCGGTGGGCAGGATGGTGGTCTGCGTGGAGGACAGCACGGAGGCCAGGACAGCCACCACGATCAGCCAGCCCCACGGACCGAGGACCACGTCCTTCATGGCCAGGAAGACATCGTCCTGGTTGGCTTCGTTGCCCAGGCCGATGCCCTCGGTGCCCACCGTGGCGTACATCATCACCAGCAGCGCCACCGAAACGTAGATGGCCACCAGGACAAAGGCCGAAATAACTGCACCGCGTCCGGGCGTGGTGGACGGGTTTTCGGTTTCCTCATTCACCGCCAGGCAGGTGTCCCAGCCCCAGTAGATGAAGAGGGCCAGCAGCGCCCCGTGCACCACGGCGCCCGGATCGGCGAAGGCGCCCGCCGGGTTGAACCACTCGATATCAAAGGCCTGGCCTTCGGGCGCGCCGCCCGCGATCCTGATGATGATCGCCAGCGCGAAGATGCCCAGCGAAACGTACTGCACGTAAGTCAGGACCCGTTGGACGTGCTCGCCCAGCCGGATGCCGCGGTAGTTCACGAGGGTCATGAAGACGATGAACACCACACCCGTGGCGGTGACCAGCAGGCTGTTTTCCGCCAGCGAGCCGTCACCAATCAGCAGCCACAGGTACTGCCCGGCCACCTGGGCGAGGTTGGCCAGGACCACGATGCCCGCCAGGGCCACGCCCCAGCCGCCCAGCCAGCCGGCCCAGGGGCCGAACGCCCGGCGGGACCAGGTGAACGTGGTGCCGCAGTCCGGCATGGCGCTGTTCAGTTCCCGGAAGGCGTAGGCGATGAACAGCACCGGGATGAAGCCCAGGAGCAGGATCAGGGGAGTGTAGTTTCCGTTGACGGCCACGATCAGGCCGAGCGTGGCGGCCAGCGAATAGACGGGGGCCGTCGAGGCGAGGCCGATCATCACCGAGTCGCCGAGGTCCAGGATCCCGGCCCGGAGGCCCTTGGCGGGAACGGCACCGCCGGACGGTCCGCCGGAGCCGCTACCCGCCGTCGTCGTTTCCGTACTCATACTGTCACCGGGCTGGGAAGTGTCAGGGGGCTCACAGTGCGATACCTGCCTTAGTGGAGTGGGCCGCCGCCGAAAGCGGCGCCGGGGCGTCAATGGTGTTGGGCACAAAACGGCAGAAGTAATCGGTGATGGGGCCGTCCGATTCCCGGATCCCGCATCCCACGGACTCGCCGTCCACCACCCACAGGCCCAGGACAGGGTGGTTGCCGTCGAAGTCCGGCAGGGCATGGAACTGCTGGTAGCACCAGCCCTCACGGCCGTACCCGCCCGGCTGCTCCAGGCTGATGCCCTGCGCGTGGATCCTGATGTTGTCCCCTTCGCGCCCGTGCAGCGGCTTGGCCACCCATTCCTTCAGCGGCCCGGGCTCGTTGAGGTAGGCGGGCAGCAGGTTGGGGTGGTCCGGATACAGGTGCCACAGAGCGGCGAGGAGGGCCTTGTTGGAGAGCAGCATCTTCCAGGCAGGCTCAACCCAGCGGGGATTGTGTGCACGCTGGAGCAGCCGGTGCCCGAACGGCTCCTTCATCATCAGCTCCCAAGGGTACAGCTTGAACATGGTGCTGATCATGAAGTTGTCCAGGTCCACGAACCGGTTGAGGTTGGGGTCCCAGCCGATATCGGACATGTTGATGCCGATGGTGGTCCAGCCGGCCTGGCTGGCCACATCCCGCATGTAGGCGGCCGTCATCCAGTCCTCGCCGGACTCCTCGGCCTCGGAATGGGCGATGTGGAGCGTGCTCATGCCGGTGCGGTACTGCAGCTTCTTCCACTGCCGGATCAGGGCCTCATGGATGCCGTTCCACTGGTCCTTTTCGGGAAACACGTCCTGCAGCCAGAACCACTGCGCCACCGCGGCCTCGATCAGGCCGGTGGGGGTGTCGGCGTTGTACTCCAGCATCTTGGCCGGGCCGCCCTGGCCGTCGTAGATGAAATCGAAGCGCCCGTATACGTCCATGTCCCCGGCCTGCAGGGACTCGGCGGCGAGCTCCAACGCCTGCGGGCCGATGCCGATGTTGCCCATGGCGCCCGTCGCCAGGAACTTCGCCGCTTCGAGGCACATCCTGTGCATGTCCTCGGCCGTGACCTCGAGGGTTTCCACCTCGTCCATGGTGAATTCGTAATAGGCGGCCTCATGCCAGTATTCGATTTTCCTGCCGTCGGGCATGGTGGTGGTGGAGAAGACCAGGCCCTGCTCTTCGATTTTCTGCTTCCAGCCGGGCCTGGGTTCCGATAACAAACGCTTCACGCCTAGCCCCCCGTGCTTCCGCCCTTGGAGCTGCTGCCGAAGCCGCCCCTGCTGACGGTGCCGCCCTTGGTGCTGTACCCCGACGATGCCTTCGCGCCGCTGGGGATGGTGCTGGTGTAGCTCGGGTACGCGGAACGGTTCTGTCCTACCCCCGGAACGCTGGCGCCGCGGGAGTAGAAGTACCACGCATAGAGCCCGCCGCTGCGTCCGGCGGAGCTGTTGCACTGGGTGTCCTCCACGCGCTCGCCGGTTTCGTCGTTGAAACAGACCTGCGCGTACTCGGGTTCATCCTGGTTGCTCGCCACGACGGCGGTGATGGTGCCGGCAAGCAGGGCGGTGACACCCAGGCCCACCACAACGGTCCGCCGCTGGGAACGCTTCTTGCGGGCCGCGGCCTCATGCATCTGGCGCTCGCGGTCCTTGGCGAAGGGGTCCACCGTTGGCGTGGGCCCCTTCAGGAGATCCGGGCGCAGCTCCGGCTTGGGGACCTGCCACGGCGGGGGTTTGGGGGAGCCAGGGTGAGCCGTGCCGGCGTCGCCCGCGCCGCCGTCGCCGCTGTCCTGCGGTCCGTTGCCGGCGCGGTCCTTCTGTGCCTCGTGCTCCGGATCCTTGTCCGGATCCTTGTTTGGATCCTTGTTCGGGTCCACGGCGTCCCCCCTCGGTAGTCCATGTTGAATGTGGGCGCACCTGCGCGCCTGAATCCCAATTCTGAATTCAGCGTAGTCTCTGCCCGGTCCGGCTGCGAGCGGGAGCCTGGAGAGAACTGCCCATCTCCGATTTCCGCGGCGGCAGCGAGCCGGGGAACCCTACACTGGAGCCATGGAAACCGCATCAGTGCTCGCAGTCTGCCGTGTCCACCAGCTCCTTCCCGATGAAGGCAGCGTGGGAGTCACCGCCATCGACAAGCGGCCGGTTGAGGGCCCCGTTAAGGTACACAAGCTTGGCCTTCACGGTGATGTCCAGGCGAGCCGGATCCACCATGGCGGCGAGGACCAGGCCATCTACGCCTACTCCCAGGCGGACGCCGGCTACTGGGCGAATGAGCTCCAGCGGGACCTGCCGCCCGGGATCTTCGGTGAGAACCTTCGTGTTGCCGGCATCGAAACCACCGGGGCGGTGATCGGGGAACGCTGGAAGGTAGGGCTGGACGTCGAACTGGAAGTCACCTCGCCCCGCGTCCCGTGCGCCGCGTTCCAGCGCCGGATGGGGGAGCCGCAGTGGGTCAGGCGCTTCACGGAAGCAGGCCGGGTGGGCACATACCTGAGGGTGATCCGGACCGGCACCATCCGGGCCGGTGACCACATCCACCGCACCTACGTTCCGAAGCACGGCATCACCATCGGCCGGTGGTTCAGCGAGCCGGACCTGGAGGTCATGGAAGCGCTCAGGGATGCCGACGCCGACGGCGAGATCCGCCTCCAGCCCGAGTATTTCGACAAGTTCGACGCCCTGCTCCGGCGGCTGGGGCAGTAGCCGGGCGGGGTAGCCCGGCGGCCGTGAGGCGGCCCTGTTGGGCCGCAACCGGGGCTGATGTGCGCAAGCTCACCGCCGCCGTCGGGCCTTAATTTACCCGCAGGCGGATCTGTGCCTTACACTTGAAACATCCCCCACTCCGGAAATCCCTTATTCCTGCCCAATTTTTGAGGCAGGACTGGCAAGTGTTGGGGCCCGCGAATGCGAAGCGGGCATTTTCATAGGGAGAGCCGGCTAAAGAAAACGCTGTACAGACTGCTGGGATAGCAGCCAAGAGATGCAGCGGGAAGTCCTGCCACGGGATTGCGAAAGCGCCGGACTTCTACGTGACCGGCCGGTCAATGTATGCCCGGCATCCACGGCACATGTACTGCGGCTCCGCTCACCTCGGGTAGTGCCGCCTGGCCCCCTATGGATGAGGAAATTTCCCTATGCCCGAAAATCAGAACGACGCCACCGCTGAAGCGGCAACCGTCGAAACCGCCACCATCGAATTCACCGAGGCCGCTGTTCCCGCAGCCGAGGCCTCCGCTGCTCCCGCCGTCGAGCCGGCCACCGAGCCCGCCCCGGAAGCCGCAGCACCCGCCGCAGCCCAGGCCGAGGAAACCCCCGCCGCTCCCGCAGCCAAGGCTGAGGAAGAGGAAGAAGAGGGCATCAAGTTCGCCGATCTCGGCATCGACGGCCGCGTCCTCGCCGCCCTGCAGGACGTCGGCTACGAAAAGCCTTCCCCCATCCAGGCAGCAACTATCCCGCTGCTGCTCGAAGGCCGCGACGTCGTGGGCCTCGCCCAGACCGGCACCGGTAAGACTGCAGCATTCGCAGTACCGGCACTGTCCCGCCTGGCCGAGCTCCACGACCTCAACGGCCCGTCCCGCAAGACCCAGGCCCTGGTCCTGGCTCCGACCCGCGAGCTGGCGCTCCAGGTTGCCGAGGCCTTCACCTCGTACGCCAAGCACATCGATGACTTCACCGTCCTCCCCGTCTACGGCGGCTCCGCCTACGGCCCCCAGCTCGCCGGCCTGCGC
>DATFAE010000041.1:0-4534 GCA_035254945.1 Arthrobacter sp.
CCTCCCTCTTCCCGTAACCCAAGACTTCAGAATTTAGAGAACAAGAGAGAACAGGGACCATATGTCCAGCGAATCCTCCTTCGGCCTCATGCAGATCGGCCTCGCCACCGCGGAAGACATCCGTGGCTGGTCTTACGGCGAGGTTAAGAAGCCGGAAACCATCAACTACCGCACGCTCAAGCCCGAAAAGGACGGCCTCTTCTGCGAGAAGATCTTCGGCCCGTCCCGCGACTGGGAATGCTACTGCGGTAAGTACAAGCGCGTGCGCTTCAAGGGCATCATCTGCGAGCGGTGTGGCGTTGAAGTCACCCGCGCCAAGGTCCGCCGTGAGCGCATGGGCCACATCGAGCTGGCCGCACCGGTCACGCACATCTGGTACTTCAAGGGTGTTCCGTCCCGCCTGGGCTACCTCCTTGACCTGGCTCCGAAGGACCTTGAAAAGGTCATCTACTTCGCTGCCTACATGATCACCAGCGTCGACGAAGCTGCCCGACACGAGGAACTGCCCAACCTGCAGGTTGAGCACGACATCGAGAAGAAGCAGCTGATCGACAACCGCGACTCCGACATCGCGGCGATCGCCCGCGACCTCGAAGGCGAAATTGCGCGCCTCGAGGGTGAAGGTGCCAAGGCTGCCGACAAGAAGAAGGCACGGGACTCCGCCGACCGCCAGATGGCCAACGTGCGTAAGCGCGCCGACGCCGACATCGAGCGCCTCGAGCAGGTCTGGGACCGCTTCAAGAACCTGAAGGTCGCAGACCTCGAGGGCGACGAAGGCCTGTACCGCGAACTGCGCGACCGCTACGGCATCTACTTCGAAGGCTCCATGGGTGCCGAAGCCATCAAGAAGCGTCTTGAGAGCTTCGACATGCAGGCCGAGTCTGACCTGCTGCGCGATATCATTGCCAACGGCAAGGGCCAGCGCAAGACCCGCGCTCTGAAGCGCCTGAAGGTTGTCAACGCGTTCCTGACCACCAACAACAGCCCGCTCGGCATGGTGCTGGACGCCGTCCCGGTGATCCCGCCGGAACTGCGCCCGATGGTCCAGCTGGACGGTGGCCGCTTCGCGACCTCCGACCTCAACGACCTCTACCGCCGCGTGATCAACCGTAACAACCGCCTCAAGCGCCTGCTTGACCTCGGTGCTCCGGAGATCATCGTCAACAACGAGAAGCGCATGCTTCAGGAAGCCGTTGACAGCCTCTTCGACAACGGCCGCCGCGGCCGTCCGGTCACCGGACCGGGCAACCGTCCGCTGAAGTCCCTGAGCGACATGCTCAAGGGCAAGCAGGGCCGTTTCCGCCAGAACCTCCTCGGCAAGCGTGTTGACTACTCCGGCCGTTCGGTCATCGTCGTCGGCCCGCAGCTGAAGCTGCACCAGTGCGGCCTGCCCAAGCAGATGGCCCTGGAGCTCTTCAAGCCGTTCGTGATGAAGCGCCTGGTTGACCTGAACCACGCCCAGAACATCAAGTCGGCCAAGCGCATGGTCGAGCGCTACCGTCCGCAGGTCTGGGACGTGCTGGAAGAGATCATCACCGAACACCCGGTGCTGCTCAACCGTGCACCTACCCTGCACCGCCTCGGCATCCAGGCGTTCGAACCACAGCTCGTTGAAGGCAAGGCAATCCAGCTGCACCCGCTGGTTTGTGGCGCGTTCAACGCTGACTTCGACGGCGACCAGATGGCAGTGCACCTGCCGCTGAGCCCGGAAGCGCAGGCTGAGGCACGCATCCTGATGCTGTCCTCGAACAACATCCTGAAGCCGTCCGACGGCCGTCCGGTGACCCTGCCTTCGCAGGATATGATCATCGGCCTCTACCACCTGACCACCAAGCGTGTCGGTTCAGCTGGCGAAGGCCGGATCTTCGGTTCGGTTTCGGAAGCCATCATGGCCTACGACCTGCACGAGCTGCACCTGAACTCCAAGGTCAAGATCCGTCTTGAGGGCTTTGTCCCTTACGCCGGCTGGGAAGCTCCGGAGGGATGGGAGCCGGGTCAGACCGCTCTGGTTGAAACCTCTCTCGGCCAGGTCCTCTTCAACGAGACCCTGCCCGAGGACTACCCGTGGGTTGAGGCGGTTGCCGACAAGGGCGAACTGTCCCGCATCGTCAACGACCTCGCCGAGCGCTACCCGAAGGTTGTCACCGCGGCGACGCTGGACAACCTGAAGGATGCCGGTTTCTACTGGGCCACCCGTTCAGGCGTCACCGTTGCCATCTCCGACATCGAGGTGCCGGCCGCAAAGCCGGCCATCCTCGCCGGTTACGAGGAGCGCGCCGCCAAGATCCAGGGCCAGTACGACAAGGGCCTGATCGACGACGACGAGCGTCGCCAGGAACTGATCGAGATCTGGAACAAGGCAACCAACGAGATCGCCCAGGCGATGCGTGACAGCCTGTCGCCGATGAATACCATCAACCGCATGGTGTCCTCCGGTGCCCGTGGTAACTGGATGCAGGTCCGCCAGATCGCGGGTATCCGTGGCCTGGTGGCCAACCCTAAGGGTGAGATCATCCCGCGTCCGATCAAGTCCTCCTACCGCGAGGGCCTGTCGGTGCTGGAATACTTCATCGCCACGCACGGTGCCCGTAAGGGCCTGGCTGACACCGCACTGCGTACCGCCAACTCGGGTTACCTGACCCGTCGCCTGGTGGACGTGTCCCAGGACGTCATCGTCCGCGAAGAGGACTGCGGTACCGAGCGCGGCCTGGTGACGGCCATCGCCGTCGCAGACGCCAACGGCGAGCTGGTCCTGGACGAAAACGTCGAGAACAGCGCGTACGCCCGTACCTTGGCCGTGGATGTCGTTGACTCCAAGGGCAATGTCCTGGCTCCGGCCGGCACCGACTGCGGCGACGTCGTGATCGACGAGCTCTTCAAGGCAGGCATCACCGAGGTCAAGGTCCGCTCCGTACTCACCTGTGAGTCCAGCGTCGGCACCTGCGCCCTCTGCTACGGACGTTCGCTGGCAACCGGCAAGACCGTGGACATCGGCGAGGCCGTGGGCATCATCGCCGCACAGTCCATCGGTGAGCCCGGCACGCAGCTGACCATGCGTACGTTCCACACCGGTGGTGCTGTTTCCGCCAGCGGTGGCGACGACATCACCCAGGGTCTGCCCCGCATCCAGGAGCTCTTCGAAGCCCGTACTCCGAAGGGTGTCGCACCGATTGCTGAAGCAGCCGGCCGCATCGCCATTGAAGAGTCCGAGCGCCAGATGCGCCTCGTCATCACCCCCGATGACGGATCCGAAGAGATCGCCTACCCGGTACTGCGCCGTTCACGCCTCCTCATCGAGGATGGCGAGCACGTCACAGTGGGCCAGAAGCTCATCAACGGTCCGGTGGATCCCAAGCAGGTGCTGCGCATCATGGGTCCCCGTGCCGCGCAGAAGTTCCTGGTGGACGAGGTCCAGGGCGTGTACCGCAGCCAGGGCATCGGTATCCACGACAAGCACGTCGAGGTTATCGTGCGCCAGATGCTGCGCCGCGTCACGGTCATCGAGTCCGGTGAATCGGACCTGCTGCCCGGCGAGCTCGCCGAGCGCAGCCGTTTCGAGGATGCCAACCGCCGCGTTGTGTCCGAGGGCAAGACTCCGGCTTCCGGACGTCCCGAGCTCATGGGCATCACCAAGGCGTCCCTGGCAACCGAGTCCTGGCTGTCCGCAGCATCCTTCCAGGAGACCACCCGCGTCCTGACGCAGGCGGCCATGGAAGGCAAGAGCGACCCGCTGCTCGGCCTCAAGGAGAACGTCATCATCGGTAAGCTGATCCCGGCCGGCACGGGTCTCCCGCGCTACACCGAGGTCACCGTCGAGCCCACTGAGGAAGCAAAGGCCAACCTGTTCACCGGCCCCAGCGCGTTCAGTGACTTCTCGTACGACACCCTGGGTGGGGATGGAGCTCCCGAGTTCCATGCCATCCCGCTGGATGACTACGACCTGGGCAACGACTTCCGCTAAAACCGGAAGCGCCTGACGCAAGGATGGTCCTTCACCGCAAGGTGGGGGACCATCCCCGTTTAAGCCGCCGATTAAGGCGTGGAGCCCGTCCATGCTAGACTTGTTACCAATTGTTATTGTGGCAGTGGATGAGTGCGCCGGTACCAGCCTTAGGGCTGAACCAGAGCGACGTTTCCGGTTTGCAGGGTTCTTGTGCAACGTATGCCACATTTTTGCATGCCTAGGGACCGTTGAAGACGCAAGTCAGGTCATTCCCTGCGTATGCGATCCGACTATTAAGGCTTCGCCTTCGCCGCCTTGGAGATCTTCTTCAAGGCCCAGGCGGCGGGGCAACGCAAAGGAGAGTGGCCGGAAGCGGCCACTCCGGATAAAACGGAGAACACGAGAGTGCCTACGATTAACCAGTTGGTCCGCAAGGGCCGCACGCCTAAGGTCTCAAAGACCAAGGCTCCCGCGCTTAAGGGCAGCCCCATGCGCCGCGGTGTTTGCACCCGCGTCTACACCACCACCCCGAAGAAGCCGAACTCGGCTCTGCGTAAGGTGGCACGTGTGCGCCTCAACGGTGGCATTGAA
>DATFAE010000042.1:0-5184 GCA_035254945.1 Arthrobacter sp.
CTTCGGCGACGACGAACTCTAAAACAGATCTTGGCCGGCGGACACCATGGTGTGTCCACCACCGGCTTCCATATGAGGAGAAACAATTATGCCTACCCCCACTAAGGGTCCGCGCCTCGGAGGCGGCCCGGCTCACGAGCGCCTCATGCTCGCGAACCTGGCAGCTTCCCTGTTCGAGCACAAGCGGATCACCACCACGGTGACCAAGGCCAAGCGCCTGAAGCCGTACGCAGAGCGCCTGGTGACTTTCGCCAAGCGCGGCGACCTGGCTTCCCGCCGCCGTGTACTCGGCCTGATCAGCAACAAGGGCGTCGTCCACGAGCTGTTCACCGACATTGCACAGGCAGTGGAGAACCGCGACGGCGGCTACACCCACATCACCAAGATCGGCAACCGCAAGGGCGACAACGCTCCCATGGCTGTCATCGAACTGGTTCTTGAGCCGGTTTCCGCCAAGCAGGCCGTTGTAGCCGAGGCTACCTCTGCCGCAAAGCGCGACGCCGACAAGAAGGAAGCAGCTGCCGCTGCTCCGGCCGCCGAAGAAGCTGCCGAAGCTCCCGAGGCCGAGGTCGCTGAGACCGAAGCCGCTGAAGCTCCCGAGGCTGAGGCTGCAACCGAAGAGGCCGCTTCTGATGAAGCAGTGGCCGCTGAGGAAGCTGCTGAGGCTCCGGCTGCCGAGGAAAAGGACGCGAAGTAATTCGCTGATTCCTTCGCATAGACTTGAGTCTATGAACGACCAAAAACCCGCGGCCCCCGTTTCAGGGGGCGGCGGGTTTTTGCGTATCCGGCTTGATCTTTCGTACGACGGCGGCCCCTTCAATGGGTGGGCCCTGCAGCCTGGCCTCCGCACCGTCCAGGGCGTGCTGGAGGAGGCCGTGGCGCTGCTGGTCCGGCGGCCCGTCCGCGTGACCGTGGCAGGCCGCACCGACGCCGGTGTCCACGCCCGCGGCCAGGTGGTCCACCTGGACCTCACGGAAGCCGAATGGCTGGGACTGCCCCGGGGGCACGAACTCGATCCCGCCGTCGCCATGCTGCGCCGGCTCCGCGGGGCACTGAGCCGAGGCCTGGGCGACCTGACCGGGGCCATCGAGGTGCACAGGGTGTCCCTGGCCCCCCGAGGCTTCGACGCCCGGTTCTCTGCCCTGTGGCGGCGCTACAGCTACCGCATCGCGGACGGTCCGGCGCTTTGGGACCCGCTTGAACGCTACTTCACCCTGTGGCACAAGAACCCGCTGGACGTTTCGCTGCTGAACGAGGGTGCTTCCAAGCTGCTGGGGCTTCAGAACTTCCTCTCGTTCTGCAAACCGCGGGAGGGCGCCACCACCATCCGCGAACTGCAGCGCTTCGAGTTTGCCCGGGGGGAAGACGGGGTCATCGTGGCCACGGTCCAGGCGGACGCCTTCTGCCACAACATGGTGCGCGCCCTGGTGGGCTCGGCCCTGTTCGTGGGGGAAGGGATTGAGGAACCCGGCTGGCTGTATGAGCGCCTCCTCGCGCAGAAGCGGGATGCCAAATCCGTCCTGGCAGCGCCACACCCGCTGGTCCTGGAGGAAGTCGCCTACCCGACCGACGGCGAGATGCTGGCGCGGGCCGAACTCACCCGGGCCCTGCGGGAGCACTAAGCCCTCCGTCAGTGGGACGCTGGCCCCTCGGCCGGGAGGGTCAGTGTGAACGTGCTGCCCTTGCCCGGGCTGCTGGTGCAGGAAATGCCGCCGCCGTGGCCTTCAACGATGGCCTTGGTGATGGACAAGCCGAGGCCCGCTCCCGGGATGGCAGCCTCCCGGGCTGACTCGGTCCGGAAGAACCGGCGGAAGACCCTCGCCGAGTCTTCCGGGTTCATGCCCATACCGGAATCCTGCACCTTGAGCCGGATCCAGTCCTCTGTACCCTGGGCGCTGATGTTCACTACGCCGCCGCCGGGGGAGTACTTGATGGCGTTGGACACCAGGTTGTCCAGCGCCTGCCCGATGCGCAGCGGATCTGCATAGGCCCACATGGGTGACGGGATGTCCGCCACCAGCGAGATCCTGGACCGTTCCGCCTGAGGCTGCGCGGAGCCGATGCTGGTCTCCACGAGGCTTGCCAGGTCCGTGCGTTTGGGATGCACGCGAAGGGCGGAGGAGGCGGACGCCATCAGGTCGGACACCAAGGCGAGGAGTCTCTCGGAATTGCGCTGGACCACTTCCAGCCGGCGGGCGGAGGCTGGGGAGCTGGCCTGGAGATCCTCAAGGACCAAGTCGACATTGCCGAGGATGGAGTTCAGCGGGCTCCTGAATTCGTGTGCGACGTTCGAGACCAGTTCTTCGTTTGCGGCCAGTGCCTCCACCAGGCCTGTGACGTCGGTGTAGACGATGACAGCACCGCTGAAGTGGCCGGCGTCGTCCGTCAACGGACGTGCCGCCGTCGAGACCGCGCGTTGGTCCGGCCCCTGGCCGATCCAGACGAGATAGTCCGCGAAGGATTCCCCGTCGATGGCGCGCCGGACGGGACGCTTGCCGGCCGGCATCGGGGTGACCCTGTCCTGCCCGAAGACCAGCTGCCGCCCTTCAGCCGAGGGCCCGCCTTCCCGGGGCCCCGCCAGGCGCTCGAAGTCCCTCTGCCGGTTGTTGGTCAGCAGGATTTCGCCCCCGGAATCCACGGCCACAATTCCGACGTCGGTGGCGTCCAGGATTGTTTGAAGGAGCCGTTCCCTGTCCGTGCTGGCGGCCAGCAACTTCCGGAGTTCGTGGTCCTTTTCCTTCAGCTGCCTTTGCTGGATCCTCATGTGGACGCTGGCGAAGCGGATCGCCAGGGACACAGCGAGCATCATCAGCGGGAACAGGAGGACGGACGTAATGTCCGACGCCGTGAGGCTGGGGAACCTGCCGGAGAGCGAAGGAACCATGATGAGCATCGGTCCGAGCACACTCAACACGATGCTGGTGCGCGCCAGCATCCCGGAGGCCGAGAGCCAGATGACGGGAAAGATCGCGAGGATCACAAGCCCGGGCACGAGCGACCCGGCGCCATTGCGTGACAAACCAATGGCGAGAAGATCCAGGACAGGTATGACCAGATAGGCGTTCCTGTTCAACCGTTCCCAGGGTATGAGAAAGCAGGCCGCAAACAGAACGCCGTGCAGCACGAGGGCGATGACGTAAACCGGACTTTGCAGCAGGGCTGGCCAGGCAAAAGGAGTTGCAATGCCGAGCGCCAAGACTATGAATGTCAGCGGAAGCTGGCACAAAGCGACCTGAGAACGGGGACCCAAAGTCCTGAAGTAGCGGCTTATTCCACGCTGAACAAGCTTCTCACTCATGAGTGGGCCGTAGCCTTTCCCCCATCAAAACATCGTGTCGGGGACGAATTTACCAGCGCAGTATTGCAGTGCACAGTGCCCAGCCCTCTCTCAGCCCCCAAATGTACGTTTGCTGTCATGATAATTGACTTTTCGCATGCGAATATCGAAAAAGGGTGTCATCAGGCCGTCATCCTTGTAGCGTAGAAGCAGTTGGAGTGAATGCGGCATTGGCGCTGGGCTGATGGGGGGCCGCATTCACCTGGCATGGGGATAGCAATGGATGATCTTGGAGTAGCGGTAGTCATCGAAGATGATGCTGACGTGCGTAACCTCTTGGAGGGTGTGCTGAGCCAGGCGGGTTTTGAAGTCCATACCGCCGTGGACGGACGCGAGGGTGTTGAAGTGGTCCGACATCAGCAGGCCAACGTCGTGACCCTGGACATCGGCCTTCCGGACATTGACGGTTTCGAAGTGCTGAGGCGGATCCGGAATTTCAGCGACGCCTACGTGGTGATGCTGACGGGCCGGACGGAGGAACCTGATCTGCTGTCGGCCCTGAATGCCGGGGCCGACGATTACATTGCCAAGCCCTTCCGTCCGCGTGAATTACGGGCACGGGTGGCGGCGATGATGCGGCGGCCGAGGCATGAGATCCAGAAACAGGCCCCGGAGTCGTGGCCTCCGGGTCCTGCGGCGCCCGCGCCCCTGGCCAACACCGGGTTGCTGCACCACAACGGTCTGATCCTTGATCACCGGACGCGGTCGGTGGCAATCCACGGTGAACAGCTGGGGCTCACGCGCAGCGAGTTTGACCTCCTCCATGTGCTGCTCCGCGGCGGCGGGGCCGTGTGTACACGCTCGGACCTGGTGAAGGCCGTGCGGGGGGATCTCTACGAAGATGACGCGTACATCAGCGAGGCCGACGAGCGCGCGGTGGAAGTCCACATCGGCAACCTCCGGCGGAAGCTGAAGGAGGACCCGGCGTCGCCACGGTGGCTGCAGACGGTCCGCGGGGTCGGCTACAGGCTGGCGCCCAAACGGCCGGAACAGCGCTAGCGGATCGGCCTACCCGTTCTTCAGGATGTAATTCGCCTGGAGTTCAGAGACAGTCCGGTCCCCGTCCTCGGCCACGCGTTCCATCAGGGCCTGGCCCTGGCCAAAGTCGCCCTGCCGGATGACCGCTTCAAGCAACTCTGCCAGCCGGGCCAGCCGGAGGCCCCCGACCATGGCGGACGTGATCTTAAGGCTGATGATGGCATCCAGGGCCGATGCCCGGTCCTGGTTCTGGACGGCCAGGGCAAGACGGCTGTAGCGCTGGTCCCACATGGCGGCGTAATCCCGGGCAAACCGGACGGCAAGTTCAGACCCGTTCAGTTCCTCTTCCAGGTCCTCAAGGATGCCGGAATCCACTAGCGGCAAAAGATCCTCCAATTCGTGCAGAATTCCGGCATCAGCCAGACCTGTCGGCACCACGGGCAAGGGGTCCGCATGGATTCCCTCATCGCCGGAGCCTGGGTCTGGACTGTGCATGGTTCAAGGCTACTTCCTGATTGTCCGTGGCGGCCTGAATTCGGCAGATCCTGTGCAAACCTTGAGAGACATTGAGGCTGGGCGGGCACGCAGATTACTGGCCACTGAACGTCACGATGGTGTTGATGACGGCGGGTCCAAGAATGGCAATAAACAGCACCGGGAAAATAAAGAACAGCAGCGGGAAAAGGATCATCACGGGGAGCTTCATGGCCTTTTCCTCGGCGCGCTGGCGCCGCTTCACGCGCATCACTTTTGCCTGGACGCGAAGGACCCGGCTGATGGCGATCCCGTACGTATCCGCCTGCACCACTGCCTGGACGAAGCTGCGCAGTTCCGGGATGTTGGTGCGTTCGGCCAGGGCGAGATAGGAC
>DATFAE010000043.1:0-3545 GCA_035254945.1 Arthrobacter sp.
AAAACGGTGGGGCCGCCGGGGCCGAACCAGATGCTGAACCCGGCCTGGAGGTATGCGGCGGTGCCGCCGAAGGCTGCCACGCAGAGTGCGTACGGGATTGCCACTCCGATGGTGCGGACGGCAGTGGGAAAGAGTTCCGAGTAGACGGCTGGCATGATGGAGGCGGATGCGGCGATGAAGACCAGCATGGCAGACATGGCGAGTCCCAGTTGCATGGCCGAGTTTTGGACGAACCAGGTGGCGGGGAAGAAGGTCAGCGCGCTGCCTATGCCGCTGATCAGGAGGACCGGTTTCCGGCCTATCCGGTCTGAGAGCCGGCCCCACAAGGGCAGGGCCACGATGAAGACCAGGTTGGCTGCCACGCCGGCCCAGAGGGCTTCCGTTGCGTCGATCTTCAGGACGTTGATGGCGTAGGCCGGGGTTGAGACGCCCCAGACATAGTAGGCGACGGTCAGGCCGACGGTGAGGCCGATGACCTGCAGGGCCTGGCGCCAGTGCCGGGCCAGATCGGTGAACAGGCTGCTGTGGGGTGGGGTGGGGTTGCCGGGGACGACAGCGTCATGGGTGGCGGTCCCGGATTCGAAGAGTTCGGACTCTTCCATGCGGGCTCGCATGACCAGAGCGACCAGCCCGAAGACTGCGCCGAGGAGGAAGGGGATGCGCCAGCCGTAGGCGGCCATGGTCGATTCCGGCATGGCAGTGGAGAGGACTGCGCCCAGCAGGGTCCCGAACAGGATGCCGACTGTGCCCGAAGCGTAGATCAGCGATGCCCAGTAGCCGCGGCGGGACGGTGGTGCCATTTCCGAGAGGTAGGTTTGGGCGCTCGGAAGCTCCCCGCCATGCGCGAGGCCCTGGATCAGCCGTGCGATAAGCAGCATGACCGACGCGCCCGCGCCGATCGAGTCGTAGGTGGGGGTCAGTCCGATCGCCAGGGAGCCGAGCGAGGCCAGACCGACGCAGAGCGTCAGTGAGGCCTTGCGGCCTACCTTGTCGCCGATCCAGCCGAAGATAAAACCTCCGAGCGGGCGTGCGACAAACCCGACGGCGAAGATCGCGAGGGTTGCGAGGAAGGCGCTTGAAGTGTCCTGCTTGCTGAACAGTTGGGAGGCAATGAAGGAGGCGAACGTGGCGTAGATGGCCCAGTCGTACCATTCGACGGCGTTCCCGGCGCCGGTGCCAATCAGCGTCTTGAGGATTCGGGACCGCTGGGGCGGGCTCATGCGGGTGGACCCATCGGCCTGCGTGGCCATCTTGGGGCGGGGAGTGGACATGGAAGTCTCCTGGGAAGGGGCGGGGAAGGTAGGCCAGGCTCAGGCGGAGGCGAGGCGATCGAGGGCAAGACGTGCGTAAAGTGCGGCTCCGTCGGCCAGTACGGCGTCGTCGAAGACGGCAAACGGTGAGTGATTGTAGGCCGCTGTGGCGGCGTCGGTGCCGTCGGGGACGGCGGAGAGGAACAGGAATGCGCCCGGCACTTCGGCCAGGACGCGGGAGAAGTCCTCGGAACCTGCCAGCGGGTGGGCCAGCTCGCTGTAGCGCTCGGAGCCGAACAGTTCGTCGACAGTGTGTCGCGCGAAGGCGGACTCGGCTCCGTCGTTGAGGGTCACCGGGTACTCCTCGATGTAGTCGACCGAGACCTCCAGCCCGTGGCCTGCTGCGATGGCTCCCAGCAGCCGCGGAATTGAGGTTTTTAGCCGTGTCTTGGCTTGGGCGGAGAAGGAACGGATGGTGGCTTCGAAGCGGGCCGTGTCAGGGATGACATTGCGCTTGGTGCCGGCCTGCAGCATGCCGACGGAAATCACGACAGGGTCGAACACGTCGAACTGGCGGGTGACCATTGACTGCAGCGCCAGCACCATTTCGGCGGCGACCGTGACCGGGTCTTTGGCAGCGAACGGTGCCGAGCCGTGCCCGCCTGCCCCGTGGACGGTCACGACCAGCCCGTCCGAGGAGCTCATTACCGGGCCCGGACGGGAAAGGAAGGCCCCGCTGTCGCCGAGGGCGCTCATGACGTGCAGCGCGTAGGCGGCGTCCGGGCGGTGTCCGGCGGCATCCAGGACGCCCTCGCGGATCATGACTCCGGCACCGTCGAAGCCCTCTTCGCCGGGCTGGAACATCAGGACGACGTCGCCGGAGAGGTGGTCCCGCCGGGACGCGAGCAGGTTCGCCGCGCCCACCAGCATCGCTGTGTGCAGGTCGTGGCCACAGCCGTGCATTGCGCCGGGAACCTCGGAGGCATACGCAAGACCTGTCTTCTCCTGTACCGGCAAGGCGTCCATATCACCACGCAGCAACACCACCGGACGCACCGATTCTCCGGCGTTCGATCCCGCTGCTCCCCGCAGCACGGCCGTCACAGACGTGGTGTCCGTGCCCGTGGTGATCTCATAGCCCAGCCCATCGAGGGCGGCGAGGATTTTTTCCTGGCTGCGCGGAAGGTCCAGCCCGACCTCCGGCTCGCGGTGCAGGCGGTGGCGAAGGTCGGCAATCTCGCCGGCCAGGGCGGCAGCATCATCGCGCAGGGCGATGGTCAGGTCGGCGGAGGAAGCGGGACGTGCCACGGCGGGCCCTTTCGCTGGAAAATGGATCCCTTGAGTGTGACGGCCTTCCCCTGACCCACGCTCGATATCGTGAGAAAATTGCAGCCAACCATCTGAAAACCGAAGGATCCTGCATGGAGCTTCCTCCTGATGACCTCGAACTGATTCACGCTCTTCAGCTCGCTCCCCGCGCCACGTGGACCCAGCTCGGATCCGTGCTCCGCCGGCATCCGGCAACCCTTGCCGCCCGCTGGGAACGGCTCCGCGCGGAAGGACAGGCCTGGATCACCGGTCATATCGGCACCGCCGACGGCCAGGGGTGTGTCACTTTCATCGGCCTCGAATGCCGTTCCGGGCACCGGGCGGAAGTACTCGAACGCCTGTGCGCTGTCCCCGAGATCGGAACCGTGGAGGAAGCGGCCCGGGCCTGGGACCTCCGGCTGACCGTCCTCACCCGCAATTGGGAACAGGTGGCCAGGGGCGTGCTGCCAATAGTGCGCACCGATCCCGACATTATGCGCAGCCAAGTGACGCTCGCGACCAGGCTCTACTCGGCCGGAAACAACTGGCGCCTGGACGTGCTGTCCCCTGAGCAGCAACGACGCATAGCTGCCCTGCATCCCGGCGTGACACGTCCGCCCGGCGCCACTCCTCCAACTTTGCCGCAATTAATGACCGTGCTGGCACGGGACGGGCGAGCCTCCGCGGTCGAGATCGCAGCCGAAACGGGCACCCATCCGACCACGGTTGCAAGGCACTTGCGCCAGGCATGTGAGACCGGCCTGCTGGCGTTGCGTTGTGAACTAGCCCAGGACTGGTCCGGTTACCCCATAGGTTGCCAATGGTACGTGCGCGTACCGCCCGCCCAGCTGGAGGCGGCAGTAAGTTATCTTCGCTCCTACCGGACCTTAAGGCTTTGTGCCGCCACAACCGGAGACGCCAATCTGACGTTCTATCTCTGGCTACGCACACCGGGTGCCATCGCCGACGTGGAAGCCGGCCTCCAAC
>DATFAE010000044.1:0-5464 GCA_035254945.1 Arthrobacter sp.
GCACCCACGATGGCCTTCCCCTGCGGGTCCAGAATCTCGGGCTTGGGCATGACGTCAACAACGATCCGGGGCATCCGGCAACTCCTGTGCGTGAGCATTGGGTAAGGGCGCAGCGGAGTGGTGCCGTCTCACGCCGTTCCGGTGTCTTTGGGGCCGTGCTTTTTGGACATGGCCTTTTACGGTGTGGACGGGCGCTCCGCGAGCTTGCCTGCCCATTCTACCGGGATTGCGGCTGCACTCTGTATTCGGCGGGATCGGCGGCGGCTCTGGCCCTGCGTGTACACCGTCACTAGGATTGCGGAATGGCTGAGAAATCGAAATCTGTGCTGTTGCCCGTGGTTGCCGCTGCCGTTTTCGCTGGGCTGGGCCGTATGGTCCTGCAGAAGATCAAAGCGGACAGGGCCGCCCGGGAATCCCGCGTGGCGGGTCCGGTCGATGAAAAGACCAGGCAGTGGATCAGCGAGGTAGTCAGGACGCCACGGCAGTAGGCGGCGCGATGGCGTGACACCAGCATTACCAGTGGGCGGCTCCGAAGGGGCCGTCTTTTTTGTGCCCGGACGAGGATGCCGGACGGGTTGGCGTGACAATCAAATTGACTGAAACAAAAAACCATCTGTCGCTTATGTCATATTCATCTATCACTCTGTACTGTTTGAATCGGCTGGCCTCCCCGGGTTACAGGATCTGTAATTACGGTTGCCGTCTTCCAGCTGCCACGGGCCGGATTTGTGCCGGGCCCGGGCCTCGTGAAAGGTGTAGTCGCTCGTGAAATCAACTGGAAAGAGCCCCATCCGGGGCGGGGGATTCCGGAAAGCGGCGGCGTTGGCCGTGGGTTTGCCGCTAATCCTCTCTTCGATGGCCTTGAGCCCCGCTACCGCGGCGCCCGCCGGACCAAACGCCGTGGTAACTCCGAAAACCGCCAACCCTTCCCACTACCCGGCCGGACGCTACATCGTGGTCCTCGCCGAGAAGCCTGCGGCCACTTACGACGGCGGGACTCCCGGCCTTGCGGCCACGAAGCCCCAGGGCGGCCGCAAGCTGGACGCTGACCGCCCCGAGGTCCAGCAGTACCAGGCCCATCTCGAAGACCGGCAGGACGCTGTGGCCGGCGCGGAAAGCATCCGGATCAAGCGCAAGTACACCGCCGCCATCAACGGATTCTCGGCCGACCTCACCGCCGATCAGGCTGTAAGGCTCGCTAAGGACCCTGCCGTCCTGATGGTGGCCCCGGACACTGAGAACGCTCCGGACTACTCCACCACCGACTTCCTGAAACTCAGCGGAGCCAACGGCCTTTGGAACACTGCGTTCGGCGGCCAGGAGAACGCCGGCAAGGGCGTGGTGGTGGGCGTCATCGATTCCGGCTACACGCCGTCGAGCCCGTTCTTTGCCGGCGACGCCGTCCAGCCACTCAACGGCGAGCCCCAGGTTGGCGTCCCGTACCGCACGGGGGAGGGCAAGATCGCCATGCTTAAATCCGACGGCGACACCTTCGTTGGCGAGTGCCAGAAGGGCCAGGGATCCGGGGCGACGTTTGACGGCAGGGACTGCAATTCCAAGGTCCTGAGCGCACGATACTTCGCCGACGACTTCCTGAACTACGTGGAGCCCCGGCACAGGGCGCCCGAAGAGCTGATCTCGCCGGTCGACGTCGGGAGCCACGGCACCCACACGGCCAGCACGGCGGCAGGCAACGCCAACATCCACGCCAACCTGGGTGCCACCGACATGGGCATCACCGGAGGAGTGGCACCGGCGGCAAAGATCTCCGTCTACAAGGTCTGCTGGGAAGATGACAACCCGGATACCGGCGGCTGCTACAGCTCGGCGTCCGTGGCCGCAATCAACCAGGCCATCCTCGATGGCGTGGACGTCCTGAACTACTCCATCTCGGGCAGCACCTCCACCACCACGGATCCGGTGTCGCTGGCGTTCCTGTCCGCGGCCTCAGCCGGAGTCTTCGTTGCGGCCTCCGCCGGAAACTCGGGACCCACCGCAAGCACCGTCAACCACGGCGCTCCATGGCTGACCACCGTGGCCGCAAGCTCCTTCTCCACGGAGCTGCAGGGAACGGTCGAATTTGAGGACGGCAGCAAGTTCCGCGGCGCCAGCCTCATGGCCGCTCCGGTTCCCGCCAGCAACGTGGTGCTTGCGGCGAATGCCGCAGCCGCCGGGGCCGCCAGCCCCGAACTGTGTGCCCCGGACACGCTTGACCCTGCCAAGGTGGCCGGGAAGATCGTTGTCTGCGACCGCGGAGTGGTTGACCGCGTGGCCAAGAGCGCGGAAGTGAAGCGTGCCGGCGGCATCGGCATGATCCTGGTCAACCTTTCAACGTCCTCCGAGGACCTGGACCGCCACTCAGTCCCCACGGTGCACGTGAACCCGCCGGCCACGCAGCAAATCAAGGACAAGATCACCGCCAACCCTGCCATCAAGGTTGCCTTGGTGAACAAGGACACCACCGGCCTTCCGGTGGCACCGCAGCCGCAGATCGCAGGCTTCTCTTCCCGCGGCCCGCTGGTTGCCACCGGCTCTGACCTGCTTAAGCCCGACGTGGCCGCCCCGGGCGTCGCGGTGCTGGCGGGCGTCTCACCGATCGGCTCGGGCGGCGACCAGTTCGGCATGATGTCCGGAACGTCGATGGCCGCGCCCCACGTCGCGGGATTTGGCGCTCTGATCATTTCCAGGAACCCCAACTGGTCCCCGGCCACCGTCAAATCGGCCATGATGACCACAGCCGGTGAGGTCAAAAACGCCGACGGCACGCGTAACGGTGATGTCTTCGCCACCGGTGCCGGCCAGGTGGACGTGTCCCGGGTCCTGGACCCCGGATTGGTCTACGACAACACGGAGGATGACTACCTGAAGTTCATCCAGGGCACCGGGCTTGACCTGGGCATCCCGGGCCTGGGCAGCACCGCGCCGCGGGACATGAACGTCGCCTCGTTCGCGTTGGGCGCCCTTACCGGCAAAACCGAGGTCACCCGGACCGTCACGGCTCTGACACCGGGTGTCTACCGTGGCAAAGCCGACGTGCCGGGCATCAAGGTGACCGTGACGCCGTCGATCCTTAGCTTCAGCGCTGCCGGCGAGAAGCGCACCTTCAAAGTCACGTTCGAGAACAGCAAGGCGGCACTGGGGCAGTTCGCCATGGGCAGCCTGGTCTGGCAGGGTGCCGGCAAGAACGTGGCATCACCGATTGCGGTGCGCCCGCAGTCCGTGGTGGCGCCGGCAAACCTGGCATTCACCTCGGCAGGTGGAACGGGCCAAGGCGACATTCCCGTGGTTTCAGGCACCAACGCACCAGTGAACATCACGCTGGACGGACTGTCCAAGGCTGACTCCTCCGCCATCGAACTGGTTCCCGGACCGCTGGCACTGGCAACGGACGAGTCCAACTTCGCCAAGGAGGTCACCGTCGCGGCAGGATCACCTTTGGCCAAATTCTCCGTCTACTCCTCGGATGAATCGGCCGACTTCGACATGGTGGTCTTCAACCCGGCGGGACAGGTCCTGCTGGCCCAGACCGCCTCGGCCAGCGAATCCGTTTCGGTGCCCAACCCGGCGGCCGGGGTGTACACCATCTACGTGAACCTCTATGCGAGTCCGAACGGACAGCCTACGAAGGCCTCGGTGGATGCTGCTGTGCTGGGGGCAAACGTGGGAAATGCCACGGTGACTCCCAACCCGCTGCGGCTCCAGAACGGGCAGGCCGGGGTGGTGACCCTGCAGTGGCAAGACCTCGCTGAGGGCTCCTATATTGGCCGCCTGACCTTCACCGGCTCCAGCGTGCCCACCTTCGTTTCGGTGGCGGTCACGCCGTCCGGCGCGGTGGTGGTTCCCGACGACGAAACAGCCGGCGGCCCTGCTGGGGCGGACAGGAAGGATAAGGCAACGCAGGAGAAGAATAAGCAGGAGGTCCCGGAGTTCGCGGGCAACCGCAATATGGATCTCTAGTCCGCCATTAGATAGCCCACGACGCCGCCGGTTCCGTTGGAGCCGGCGGCGTCCTGCTGTCTGCGCAGGTCAGGTGGCCGTGACTAGGTTTCGCCGCGGGAGCCAGGCGTCCCGCCAAGCAGCGGCGCCATGGCCCGCCAGCGGGCAATTTCGCAGCCGTCGGTGCGGCTGAAGGTCACGCTGACGGGACGCCCGTTGATGGAACCCGTCACCACCGCCACCTGCGGCCCACCGTACTGCTGCGTGCACAGTTTCGGGGGCCCCGGCTTGGGAAAGAAAATGTCCTCACCGAAGCGTTCCACGGCCGCCAGCGCGCCCGCCGGATCAGGCAGGGTGCAGCCTGCCTCGGCCCGACCGTCCACGGCGACCAGCCGGAACTCGTGCCCAGGGGCACCGGCTTCTTCCCGGAGCGTGATGGTCAGGTCGATATGGTTCATGCCGGGCTCGCCGTGCTGAGCGGCGCCAGTTCCAGTGCAAGGCGCTCACGGAGCTGCGTTGCCTCAGCCGCGAAGGCCCGCTGGTGCTCAACGTAGGTGGCTTTGCCGTTCGCGGTTTCGATCCGGATAGCGGGGTAGCCCCACTCAGCCAGGTCATAGGGGGAGGCCTGCATGTCCATGGCCCTGATCCGCCAGGACAGCTCAAAGCAGTCCATTACCAGTTCGCTCGGCAGCGCCGGCAGGAGTTTATAGGCCCACTTATAGAGGTCCATGTTCGCGTGCAGGCAGCCGGGCTGTTCCATGTCCCGCTGGTTCTCCCGGCTGGGTGCCAGTTCGTTGCGCGGGATGGCGTCCGGTGTGTAGAAGCGGAACGCATCAAAATGAGAGCAGCGGATCCGGTTCTCCTCCACCACCCTGTCTGTCCCGGCCGGGCCCAGCCTCAGCTGCAGGTATTCGTGGCGGAGGTCGAACTTGTCCTGGCGGTAGACCATGGCCCATTCATGCAGCCCGAAGCAGCCGAACTGGGCGGGGCGGGCAGCCGTCCCGCGGAGGATGATCTGCGCGAACGTGACAGCTTCGTGGCGGTCGGTCAGGAAGGCCTGGCGGTCAACGGTGACCGCCTCGGTCCCGGCCAGCAGCCCTACTGAGGCGAGTTCGCCGTCGTCGAGCATTCTGTAGTGGTTCCAGCCGCTGCGGGCGGCGGCAGGCTCACCGGTAAGCACGACGCCGGCTCCCGGGTGCCAGCGCAAAAGCTGGCCGGGCTTTTGGGTGTAGTAGGTAAAGAGGAAGTCCTCCACCGGGTGCTTCCGGCCCGCTGAGCGGCGGGCCAGGTAAGGATCGGCGTAACGGCGGACGCGTTGCTGGTGCGCTTCTTCGCGGGCACGCCAGGCATCGGCCGTCAGCAGGCTAAGCTGCTCCACCGCTGGCACCCAGAACGTCCTGGGCTGCATTCCAGACGCCGATTTCACAGCCGTTGGTGCGGGCAAAAGAGGCCTCTACAGGGGTGTCATCCACAATTCCGGTCACCGTAGCGGTCTGCGGCCCACCGTATTGTTCGGTGCATACTTGGT
>DATFAE010000045.1:0-17217 GCA_035254945.1 Arthrobacter sp.
ACCGGAGCCTCAGCCGCGGGAGCCTCGGCCACAGGCGGTTCAGTCACGGGCTCTTCTACCGGCTCTTCCGCCATCGGAATCTCCCCCAGCCCCAGCACTGAGGGGACGTGCTGGCGCAGCTGCTCAAGGGAGACGGCGCCGTTCCGGACCACGCGAAGAATTGGCCCCGTGGCATCAACAATCGTCGAGGGGACACCCTCGGTACCCTCGACCGGGCGGAATCCGCCTTCAAGGTAGACCTCCACCGACTCGGCGAGCTGCTCACGGGCCTCGGCGGCCGTCTGCGCGGCGGCGTGGCCGGTCCGGTTTGCCGACGAAACCGCCAGCGGACCGGTCAGCGTCAGCAGTTCCTGCGCCACCTCGTCCGCGGGCATCCGCAGGGCAACGGTCCCCTTCGTGTCCCCCAGGTCCCAGTCCAGCGAAGGCTGGGCGTGCAGGATCAGGGTCAGCCCACCCGGCCAGAATGCCTCGGCGAGCTTGCGGGCATCCGCGGACACATCCGTCGCGAGCCCGTCCAAGGCATTGATCCGCGGAATCAGCACCGGCGGCGGCATGCTGCGGCCGCGCCCCTTTGACACCAGCAGCATGGTGACAGCCTGCGGCGAAAAGGCGTCTGCGGCGATCCCGTAGACGGTGTCCGTGGGAAACACCACGCATTTCTTTTCGCTGATGGCGCGCTGGGCGTGTTCCAGCCCCAGGGCGCGCTGATCGTCTGACGTGCAGTTGTAGGTTGTGGTCACTGGCTTATTCTTTCATCACTCGTGGTCCGGGCCGGAAAGCACTGCGCTGGTGGCGCGTTCCTTACCGTTGAGGTCCAGGTGCGTGGTGATACCGGTCCACACTCCGGACCGGGACAGCATTGTCTTGATCCAGCCGGCCTGGACTTCTGCGTGTTCCATCACGAAGTAGCCGCCGGGAACCAGCAGCCGGGCAGCGGAGGCTGCCGCCGCCGTCGGGAGTTCCATGCCGTCCGCTCCCCCGCCGTACAACGCTTCGGGCGGATCGTGCAGCGCAACCTCCGGCTCGTTGGGGATGGCTTCGGCCGGGATGTACGGCGGATTCGAAATGACGACGTCGAAGGTCCCGTTGAGTTCCGGCAGCGCGTCCCGCAGGTCCCCCAGCACGAGTTTTACTCCAAGCGGCGCCAGGTTCTTCGCGGCCCACGCGTGCGCGAATTCGCTGAACTCGACGGCGTGCACTTCGGCGCCGGGAACCTCGTGCGCAATGGAACCGGCAATCGCGCCGGAACCGGTGCCCAGATCCACAATCCGCGGGTGCTCCATGCCTGCAACGTGGTCGATGACCAGCTGGACCACGGACTCCGTTTCCGGCCGCGGGATGAACACGCCAGGTCCGACGGCGAGCTCCAGGTAGCGGAAATGCGCCACACCGGTGATGTGCTGCAGCGGGATCCGCCGGGCCCGTTCGGCCACCAGGTCCTCGTAGCCTTCCGGCGCCGGGGAGCTGCCCAGCATCATCGCCCGGAGCCGGCCGAGGCCAACTCCGAGCAGGTGGTCGGCGAGCAGTTCCGCGTCAACGCGCGGGCTGGGAACGCCGGCCTGCTGGAGGATGGCGGCCGCCTCGCTGACGGCCGCCGCGAGAGTCCGCTCCGCACCAGTCATCTGCTCGGGCGGCTATTCGCCGATGGCGTCCAGGCGTGCCTGTTCGTCCATCTCGATGGCGGACTGGATCACAGGCTCAAGGTCACCGTTCATGACCTGGTCCAGGTTGTACGCCTTGTAGCCGGTGCGGTGGTCCGCGATCCGGTTTTCCGGGTAGTTGTAGGTGCGGATGCGCTCCGAGCGGTCCATCGTGCGGATCTGCGACTTGCGCTGGGCTGAGTTCTCGGCGTCGATCTGCTCCTGCTGGTGCGCCAGGATGCGGGCGCGGAGGACGCGCATGCCGGCTTCGCGGTTCTGCAGTTGCGACTTTTCGTTCTGCATGGCCACCACGATTCCGGTGGGAAGGTGGGTGATGCGGACGGCGGAGTCTGTGGTGTTCACGGACTGCCCGCCGGGTCCGGAGGACCGGTAGACGTCGATTTTGAGGTCGTTCTGATTGATCTCAAGCTCTTCGGGCTCGTCAACTTCGGGCAGCACCAGGACACCGGCAGCGGAGGTGTGGATGCGGCCCTGCGACTCGGTCACCGGCACACGCTGCACGCGGTGCACGCCGCCCTCGAACTTGAGCCGGGCATAGACGCCTTCTGCGGGATCGTTTGAGCTTCCCTTGACGGCCATCTGGACGTCTTTGTAGCCGCCCAGATCGGATTCGGTGGCGGAAATCAGTTCGGTCTTCCAGCCGCGGGATTCCGCGTACCGGGTGTACATCCGCAGGAGGTCGCCGGCGAACAGCGCAGCCTCGTCGCCGCCTTCGCCGCCCTTGACCTCAAGGATCACGTTGCGGGCGTCGTCCGGGTCACGGGGGATCAGCAGCCGTCGCAGCTTGGCCGAAGCGGTCTCCAGGGCAGCCTCAAGCTCGGGAACCTCAGCAGCGAACTCAGGGTCCTCCCCTGCCATTTCCTTGGCAGCAGCCAGGTCATCCCGGATGCCCTCCCACTTGTGGTAGGCCTCAACTATGCCGTTCAGCTGGGCAGACCGCCGCCCCAGCTTCCGGGCCAGCCGCTGGTCAGCATAAACGGCAGGATCACCAAGCTGCGCCTGAATAGCATCATGCTCATCAAGCAGGCCCTGTACGGACTCAAACATTTTCAAAACCTCTTTCGACTCTTACAAGTCTAGTAACTGCAACGCGGGGTCACTTAACGCCCAATCCAGCGGCCCTGATGGGCCAGATGTGACCCCGCGTTGCCTAAGTGCCGAGCAAACGGAACGAGCCGCTGATTCTGCCGGCCTGGAGTGGCATCGGGCCTGTCGGAGCGTTGGTGCTGACGTACGCAGTACGTCAGCACCAACGCGAAGGGGCGGGGCCGGCATAATATGCGCCGGCCCCGCCCCTAACTCAACTACTTGTCGTTATCCGACTTCGCACCAAGCGTCGTCTTCTGGACCTGCATGAGGAACTCGACGTTGCTCTGGGTCTCCCGGATCTTGTTGGTCAGCAGCTCAAGGCTCTGCTGGGTCTCGAGTCCGGAGAGGACGCGGCGCAGCTTCCACATGATCTTGACTTCCTCGGGGGAAAGCAGGTTTTCTTCGCGGCGGGTACCGGACGCGTTGACGTCCACGGCCGGGAAGATGCGCTTGTCTGCCAGCTGGCGGGACAGGCGGAGCTCCATGTTGCCGGTGCCCTTGAACTCCTCGAAGATGACCTCGTCCATCTTGGAACCGGTCTCCACGAGGGCCGTTGCCAGGATGGTCAGTGAGCCGCCGTTTTCGATGTTGCGGGCTGCACCGAAGAAGCGCTTGGGCGGGTACAGCGCGGCGGAGTCGACACCACCGGACAGGATGCGGCCGGAGGCCGGTGCTGCCAGGTTGTAGGCGCGGCCCAGGCGGGTCATGGAGTCCAGGAGGACCACCACGTCCATGCCCATTTCCACGAGGCGCTTGGCGCGCTCGATGGAGAGTTCGGCCACGGTGGTGTGGTCGTCGGCGGGACGGTCGAAGGTGGAGGCAATGACCTCGCCCTTGACGGTGCGCTGCATGTCCGTGACTTCTTCGGGACGTTCGTCAACGAGCACCATCATGAGGTGGACCTCAGGATTGTTGGTGGTGATGGCGTTGGCGATGGACTGCAGGATGAGCGTCTTGCCCGCCTTCGGCGGGGACACGATCAGGCCGCGCTGGCCCTTGCCGATCGGGGCAACCAGGTCGATGACGCGGGGGCCGATCTTCTTGGGGTCGGTCTCGAGGCGCAGGCGCTCGGACGGGTACAGCGGAACCAGCTTGGCGAACTCGACGCGGTCCTTGAGTTCCTCCGAGGTCTTGCCGTTGACGGACGTCACGCGGACCAGGGCGTTGAACTTCTGGCGCGCGGTCTGCTGGCTGCGGTCCTCGCCTTCACGCGGGGCGCGGATGGCGCCCACCACGGCGTCGCCCTTGCGCAGGTTGTACTTCTTGACCTGGGCGAGGGAGACGTAAACGTCGTTCGGGCCCGGGAGGTAGCCGGAGGTGCGGATGAACGCGTAGTTCTCCAGGACGTCCAGGATGCCGGCAACCGGCAGCAGGACATCGTCCTCGGTGACCTCGACGTCGTCGACGTCCGGTCCCTGGGCGCGTCCCCGACGGCGGTCGTTGCGGTCGCGGAAACGGTCGTTGCGGGAGTTGTCCCGGCTGTCCTGGCCGCCTGAGCGGTCATTGCGGTCGTTCCGGTCCCGGCGGTTGCGGCGGTTCCGGCGGCTTCCGCCATCGGAATCATCGCCGTCGCGGGTGTCATCCCGGCGGGTGCCTTCACGCTGGCCGGCTTCACGGCTGCCTGCGTTGTCGCGGCCACCGTCTGCAGTCTCACGGACAGCGGTGTCGCGGGCGCCACGGGTACGTCCGCCTTCACGGCGGTCGGCACGCTGGCCTTCGCCTGCTTCGGCACCCTGGGTTTCCGTGCGCTGGGTTTCGGTGCGCTGGGTTTCGGTGCGCTGGGTTTCGGTGCGGTCTGCCTGGCGCTGTTCGACGACGGGCTGTTCGGCCGGAGCCTCGGCAGCCTCGGCTGCCTGGGGTGCCGTAGCCGCTGCTTCACCGCGGCGGCGGTTGCGGGTACGCGGCTGGCGGCGTTCGGCGGTGCCTTCAGCTGGTTCACCGGATTCGGCGGGCGCAGCTACGGGGGCTTCGGCCGGTGCAGCCACAGGGGCTTCGCCGGCTGATTCCGCTGCGGGGGCGGCGGCCACTACGCCGTCGCTGACCGCCCGGCGGCTGCGGCCGCGGCCACGTGCACGGGTACCCTCGGCCGCCGGAGCCTCCGCGGTCTCGCTCGCGGCAGCCACCGGAGCGGCAGCAGCGGGAGCGGTGTGGTTTTCGGTTGCCTTCTCAGCAGCCTTGGCCGGGGCCTTGGTGGCCGGGGTGCCTGCGCGATGGGCGGAGATGGCCGTGACCAGGTCCCCCTTGCGCATGCGGGATCCGCCGGAGATGCCCAGCTGGCTGGCAAGCGCCTGCAACTGGGCGAGCTTCAGGCCAGCGAGGCCGCTGCTCTTGGCGGGTGCTGCCGTAGACGATCCGGCAGCAGAAGATGATAGTTCCACAGCTGGAGACAGCTCAGTGGTTTCGGTCACGAAGGATCCTTCCCCCTCGACGGCGTCCAGACTGGGAGCTGGACGCGATGATTTGATCTGGGCTGCAGTTCAGATCTGCAGCCGGAAATTCGGCCTTGCCGGTTGGATTTCGGCCAGCAGGGCCGGATACTGATTCACCCACGCTCCGATTAATGGCGGAACGCTGGACTGACGGTTCAGGGGCAGACACTTCATGCTGCAGATTCCTGCGACAGACCAAGCAGGCGGCACCGGAAAATGTTGCGCAGTAGGAGATCAAATAACAACTGAGTGCAGCTGCAGATCAGATAGGCGGAATCACCGCCGGTGCAAGTCCACCTTAGCACCTTCAACGTCCACTGCCAGCTTCAGCACGCGCCAGGCGATGTCGGGCGTGTTTGAAGCCGTAAACGCTTCGATGAAGTCCAGTACGGCGGCGGCGTCCGCCTCGCCGTTGGCCAGCACCAGGACGGTGGGTCCGGCACCTGAAACGACGGCGGCGTGGCCCGCTTTGCGCAGAGCCCCGATCAGCGCTGCGCTGGGCCGCATGGCCTCCGCGCGGTAGCTCTGGTGGAGGAAGTCCTCGGTGCCTGCGAGCAGGAACTCCGGCTTCTGCGTCAGCGCATGGATGAGCAGGGCGGCGCGGCCGGAGTTCATGGCGGCGGCGTGGTGGCCCACGGACGCCGGCAGCAGCGCACGGGCGGCTTCGGTGGACAGTTCGAAATCAGGCACCGCAACAATCGGGATCACCGACTCCAGCACGGTGGCACACGTGCTGCTGTACTGGTCACTGTCCTGCCAGGACAGCGCCAGTCCGCCGAAAATAGCGGGTGCGACGTTGTCCGGGTGGCCTTCCAGTTCACTGGTGAGCTGAAGGATCCAGTCCCGCCCGCGTTGCCCGGCATCCGGCACCATGGCATTGGCCGCGGAGACGGCAGCCACCACGGCCGAGGCCGACGAACCCAGGCCCCGGCCGTGCGGGTTGACGTTTTCCGCGGTGATCTTCAGGCCGCCATGACGGTAGCCCAGCCGTTCGAAGGCCGCTTCCATGGCCCGGATGACCAGATGGCTGGCGTCGCGCGGCAGCGTTTCAGCGCCCTCGCCGCTGAGCTCGAAGAGCAGTTCGTCGGTTTCGAGGCTCTCCACTGTCAGGGTGTCGTGCAACGCAAGGGCAAGACCCAGGCTGTCATATCCCGGACCGAGGTTGGCGCTGGTGGCCGGAACCCGGACGGTGACGCGCTGTCCCGCCTCGATCAGGGGCAGGCCAACAGCGGTGGGCGAGGTGGTTTCCACGGCTACTTTTCTTCCAGTCCCAATTCGGCCGCAACGGTCACAACGTCATTGGGGACCTTGACCGGCTGCACTTCACTGCCGTCTTCGGTGCGCAGAGCCCACTGGGGGTCCTTGAGGCCGTGGCCCGTCACCGTGATGACGATGGTCTTTCCGGAAGGCACTTCACCGGCGGCGTGCTTCTTGAGCAGGCCTGCCACGCCGGCAGCGGAGCCCGGCTCGACGAAAACACCTTCGCGGGCGGACAGCCAGCGGTGGGCGTCCAGAATCTGCTCGTCCGTCACGGCATCGATGAATCCGCCGGACTCGTCGCGGGCCGCAATGGCGCCGTCCCAGGAGGCGGGGTTGCCGATCCGGATGGCGGTGGCGATGGTGTCAGGTTCGGTGATGGGATGCCCGGCGACGAAGGGGGCAGCGCCGGCGGCCTGGAAGCCCCACATCTGCGGGGTTTTGGTGGAGACGGGTGCAAGCGTGCCAGCCGTGGCGGACTCGAACGGCGCGGAGTACTCCTTGTAGCCCTTCCAGTACGCGGTGATGTTGCCGGCGTTGCCGACGGGCAGGACGTGGATGTCCGGGGCGTCGCCCAGGGAGTCCACGACCTCGAAGGCGCCGGTTTTCTGGCCTTGGATGCGGGCGGGGTTGACGGAGTTGACCAGGAAGACCGGGTAGGACTCCCCCAGCTTCCGCGCAATGTCCAGGCAGTTGTCGAAGTTGCCGTCAACCTGCAGCAGCGTGGCGCCGTGCGCGATGGCCTGGCTGAGCTTGCCCATGGAGATCTTGCCCTCGGGGACCAGCACCGCGCACTTCAGGCCTGCGGCCGTGGCGTACGCTGCGGCGGAGGCGGAGGTGTTGCCGGTGGAAGCGCAGACTACGGCCTTGGCGCCCGACTCGACGGCGGCGGTCATGGCCATGGTCATGCCGCGGTCCTTGAAGGAGCCGGTGGGGTTCATGCCCTCCACCTTCAGGTAGACGGTGGAACCTGTCAGTTCGGACAGCTTCTGTGCGTGCACCAGCGGGGTCCCGCCCTCGCCCAGGGTGATGACCCTGGTGGATTCCGTCACGGGCAGACGGTCAGCGTATTCGCGGATAACGCCGCGCCATTGGTGAGCCACTTAGACTCCTTCTACCCGCAGAACGGATGTAACTGAATTGATGACGTCCAGGCCCTTCACGGCCTCGACGGTGGCTGCGAGGGCAGCCTCTGATGCGCGGTGGGTGACGATCCGCAGTTCGGCGGACTCCACCTTGGACTCAGCGTCCGTGTGGATGGTCTGCCGCATGATTTCGATGGACACGCCGTGCTCCGCGAAGAGCTGGGCGATCCGGGCCAGGACGCCGGGCTGGTCGGCGACATCGAGGCCGATGTAGTAGCTGGTGGTGGCCGCTTCGATGGGCAGCGCCGGGACGTGGCCGGTGGTGGTCTCGGTGCGCTGGGGTCCACCCAGGACCAGGCGGCGGGCAGCGGAGACCAAGTCGCCCAGGACCGCGGAGGCGGTCGGCGTGCCGCCGGCGCCCTGGCCGTAGAACATCAGCTCGCCGGCGTTTTCCGCCTCGATGAACACGGCGTTGAACGCACCGCGGACGGCGGCCAGCGGGTGTTCGCGGGGAAGCAGCGTGGGGTGCACCCGGACAGAAATGCCTGCGCCGCCGTCGGAATCAGTGATCTTTTCGGCGATGGCGAGGAGCTTGATGACCATGCCCGCGTCCTTGGCGGCGGCAATGTCAGCCGCGGTGACGGACGTGATGCCTTCACAGTGGACGTTCTCCAGGGCGAACCGGGTGTGGAAGGACAACGTGGCCAGGATGGCAGCCTTGGCAGCCGCATCGTGGCCTTCGACGTCGGCGGTGGGGTCTGCTTCCGCGTAGCCTAGGCGCTGGGCTTCGGCGAGGGCGTCGGCAAACTGGGCGCCGGTGGAGTCCATCTGGTCCAGGATGAAGTTGGTGGTGCCGTTCACGATGCCCAGGACCCGGGTGATGCGGTCGCCGGAAAGGCTGTCGCGGATGGGGCGCAGGATGGGGATGGCTCCGGCCACGGCCGCTTCGAAGGAAAGCTGCACACCGGCCTTGTCCGCCTCCTCGTACAGCGTGGGGCCGTCCTGGGCGAGCAGGGCCTTGTTGCCGGTGACCACGCAGGCGCCGTTGCGGAGCGCCGAGAGGATCAGGGTGCGGGCAGGCTCGATGCCGCCCATCAGCTCGATCACGAGGTCGGCGTCCTTGACCAGGGTTTCGGCGTCGGTGGTGAACAGTTCCTGCGGCAGCTCCACGTCCCGCTTGGTGTTCACGTTGCGCACGGCGATGCCGCTGAGCTGCAGGCGCGCGCCGGTGCGGGCGGCAAGGGCGTCGGCGTCCTCAATGAGAATCCGCGCAACCTGGGCCCCAACGTTGCCACAGCCCAGCAGGGCTACTTTCAGGGTTCGCAATTCAGTCATTCGGCACTCCCATGTCGCGGTTAAGCAGATCTTCTTCGGTTTCCCCGCGGACAATCAGCCGGGCAGATCCGTCGCGCACCGCGACAACGCCCGGCCGGGCCAGATAGTTGTAGTTGCTTGACAGGGCCCAGCAGTAGGCGCCGGTTCCCGGTACAGCAAGCAGATCACCGGCTGCCACGTCCTCGGGCAGATATACATCTCTAACAACTATGTCGCCGCTCTCGCAATGTTTGCCCACTACGCGGGACAGCTGCGGGGATGCCGCGGACGTGCGGGAGGCAAGAATCGCCGAATAATCCGCGTCGTAGAGCACCGGGCGGGCGTTGTCGCTCATTCCGCCGTCCACTGACACATAGCGGCGCGGATACGTAACGTTCTCCTGCCCGTCGGCCGCCTCCGGGGCGTCCACGCGGACGGTCTTCAGGGTGCCCACCTCGTACAGCGTGAAGGTGGTGCTGCCCACTATTGCGCGGCCCGGCTCGATGGAGATCCGGGGCGACGTGATGCCCAGCTCAGCACAGGTGGAACGCACGACAGCGGCCATCGCCGTCGCGATGTCAGCTGCCGGGCGGGGGGTGTCAACGGGCGTGTAGGCAATGCCGTATCCGCCGCCGAGGTCCAGTTCGGGCAGTTCAATGGAGTATTTCTCCTGCATGGCAGCGAGGAAACGCAGGAGCTTCTCGGCC
The DNA here is from genome assembly GCA_035254945.1 of Arthrobacter sp. Classification (GTDB taxonomy): domain Bacteria; phylum Actinomycetota; class Actinomycetes; order Actinomycetales; family Micrococcaceae; genus Arthrobacter. Next base: position 9,543 of record DATFAE010000045.1, read on the forward strand.
GCCACCGCGAAACCGTCAGGCTCGAAGATCTGCGAGCCGATGTGGCAGTGCAGGCCCAGCAGTTCGATGCCGGGATGGGCTGAGGCTGCCGCCACCGCTTCCTCCGCCGCGGAGAGGCCCGCCTTGTCGGTGGAGTCCCCCGCCATGGACAGGCCGAATTTCTGGTCCTCGTGGGCTGTGGCGATGAACTCATGCGTGTGGGCGTGGACCCCGGGCGTGAGCCGGAGCATGACCTTTGCCTGTTCACCGCGGCCGTGCGCGATGGCGCCGACGCGGACCAGTTCGTCGAGGCTGTCCACCACGATGCGTCCCAGGCCCAAGTCCAGGGCGCGGTTGATTTCGGCGTCGGACTTGTTGTTGCCATGCAGGGCCACCCGTTCACCGGCAATACCGGCGCGCGCGGCCACTGCCAGTTCTCCGCCGGAGGCGGTGTCCAGGCACAGGCCCTCTTCCTCCACCCACTTCACCACGGTGGTGCAGAGGAAGGACTTGCCGGCGTAGTAGACATCCACTCCCCCGCAGATGTCCTGGAAGGCTGCGTCGAACGAATCCTTGAACGCGCGCGCCCGGGCCCGGAAGTCGGCCTCGTCCATGACAAAAAGCGGTGTCCCGAACTGCTCCTTCAGGGCGGCGACGTCGATCCCGCCCACCGTGAGGACGCCGTCGCTGTTCCGCTGCACGCTGCCCGCCCACATGGGTTCGTGCAGGGCGTTCAGGTCCGCCGGCACCGTCAGCCAGTCGGGAGCCAGCGGGGACGCTGCATTTCCGGTCTGCACTGGCATGGGGGTCACATCCGTTCCGGCGCGGAAACGCCAAGGAGGTCAAGGCCGTTGGCCAGCACCTGGCTGGTGGCGTCGTTGAGCCAAAGCCGGGTGCGGTTGACGTCGGTCACCGGTTCGTCGCCCATGGGAGCGATGCGGCAGGCGTCGTACCAGCGGTGGTAGGCGCCGGCGATCACTTCCAGGTGGCGGGCGACACGGTGTGGCTCACGCAGCTCCGCAGCCTTGGCCACGATGGAGGGGTAGCTGCCCAGGTGGGAAAGCAGCTCATTTTCGGTGGCGTGGTCCAGCAGGGAAGCATCGAATGCGCTGCGGTCCACACCCGCGGCGACGGCGTTGCGGGCAGCGCCGCGGGTCCGCGCGTGGGCGTACTGGACGTAGAACACAGGATTTTCGTTGCTGTGCTTCTTCAGCAGGTCCGGATCGAGGGTAAGGGGCGAATCGGCCGGGAAGCGGGCCAGCGAATACCGCACGGCGTCCTTGCCCAGCCAGTCGATGAGGTCCTTGAGCTCGATGATGTTGCCGGCACGCTTGGAGAGCTTGGCACCGTTGATGGAGACAAGCTGGCCGATCAGCACTTCGATGTTCACCTCGGGGTCATCGCCCGCACAGGCCGCGATGGCCTTGAGGCGGTTGATGTAGCCGTGGTGGTCGGCGCCGAGGAGGTAGATCTTCTCGGTGAAGCCCCGGTCCTTCTTGGACAGGTAGTAGGCGGCATCGGCGGCGAAGTAGGTTGGTTCGCCGTTGGCCCGGATCATCACGCGGTCCTTGTCGTCGCCGAAGTCAGTGGTGCGCAGCCAGACCGCACCGCCGTCGTCGAACACGTGGCCCTGCTCGCGAAGGCGGGCAACGGCACCGTGGATCGCGCCGGCGTCGTGCAGTTCCTGCTCGGAGAAGAACACGTCAAACTCCACCCCGAAGTCCGCGAGGGTGGACTGGATGTCCTTCATCTGTGCCTGGTAGGCGGCTGCGCGGATGACGGGCAGGGCAGCGACCTCGGTGAGTTCACGGATGTCGGGGTGCTCGGTGAGTACCTCATGGCCGAGGTCGGCGATGTACTGGCCGGGGTAACCGCCGTCGGGCACGGGCAGGCCGTGGAGCCGGTTGTAGACGGAGTGGGCAAAGACGTTCATCTGGGTGCCGGCGTCGTTGATGTAGTACTCGGCGGTGACTTCTGCTCCGGAAGCGCGCAGTACCCGGGCGATGGCGTCCCCGAGGGCGGCCCAGCGCGTATGCCCGATGTGCAGCGGGCCGGTGGGATTCGCGGAGACGAACTCCATGTTGACGGTGTGGCCGGCGAGCGCAGAGTTGGTGCCGTATTCACGGCCCGCCTCAACGATGGCCTTCGCCAGGGCGCCGGCTGCGGCGGCGTCCACCGTGATGTTCAGGAAGCCTGGACCGGCGATGTCGACTGCCGAGACGCCGTCGATGGACTTCAGCCGGGCGCTCAGGACCGTGGCGAATTCGCGCGGGTTGGTGCCGGCCTGCTTGGCGAGCTGGAGGGCGATGTTGGTGGCCCAGTCACCGTGGTCCCGGTTCTTCGGTCGCTCCACGCGCACCTCATCAGGGACAGCTGATGCGGAAAGCGCAATTTCGCCAGCGGCGACGGCGTCTTTCAGGCAGGCGGATATGGCGAGGGAGAGTTCTTCGGGAGTCACCCCTCTAGCCTACCGGGGGCCGCGACGTGGACGAATTTGAGGGTTGTGCGTGACCGGCGGATGTGCAGCCTGGCAGGCCTTTACAGCACAGGAGGTGCCCGGCTGAGTCACAGGGTGAACCATTACGCTGAATCCGACGTTGAGAACACCGTAAGCACGCAGCCCACGAAACGAGGCCTTTTCATGAGACCGTCAGTCCGCAAGAGTGTTTTCGCCGGCATCGCCGGCCTTTCCCTCGCCGGAACGGTGGCCGGCTGCGCGCCTTCCGCTGGCAGCAGCTCCTCCGACACGTCGGCCGCCGGGACGTCTGCTGCGCCTTCAGGCACGTCGTCGTCGCTGGCCAGCAGCGGTTCCACCTACCAGGACGGCACGTTCAGTGCCGACGGGAACTACGTTTCCCCGAACGGCACTGAAACTGTCGGGGTGGAGCTGACCCTTGCTTCGGGCACCGTCACGGCAGTCAACATCACGCAGCACCCCTCCAACCCGAACACGCGGAAATTCCAGGGCGAATTCGCCAGCGGGATCGCAGCGCAGATCGTGGGAAAGAGCATCGATGAACTCAACGTCTCCAAGGTGGCAGGGTCCTCGCTGACCAGTGGCGGTTTCAACCAGGCAGTGGAAAAGATCAAGGCGGAGGCCCGGTAGGCCGTGCCACAGTCGGACTGGGACGCGTTCAGCTTCGACGGGATCGGCACCCGTTGGGAAGTGTCCACGCCCCGGCCCCTTGACGGGACTGTCCGCGCGCGGCTGCTGGCAGTGGTGGAACGGTACGACGGCGTGTGGTCCAGGTTCAGGCCCGATTCGACCGTCAGTGCCATGTCGCGGCAGCCCGGGCGGTTTCACTTTCCGGACGAAGCCGCGGCCCTTGGCCGGCTGTACCGTTCGCTGTACGACATCACGGCCGGCGCCATGACGCCGCTGATCGGCGGCAGCCTGGAACGGCTGGGTTACGACGCCTCGTATTCCCTCCGGCCTGCGGGCTCGCCGGTTCCGGCGCCCCGCTGGGAGGATGCCCTGGTGTGGGAGGGCAGCGAACTCACCACCGCCATCCCACTGGTCGTGGACATTGGTGCGGCCGGCAAAGGCCAGTTGGTGGATCTCGTGGCGGCGGAACTGCGATCACACGGCCAAGGGGACTTCATGATTGATGCCAGCGGGGACCTGCTCCGCAGCGGCCCCGATCCGGTGAGGGTGGCGTTGGAGCATCCGTACGATCCTGCCAAGGCCATCGGCACCGTGTCGCTATCGGGCGGGGCGTTGTGTGCGTCAGCTTCGAACCGCCGGGCGTGGGGCGACGGCCTGCACCATGTGCTGGACGGCACCACCGGCCGTCCCGTCAGCACGGCGGTGGCCACCTGGACCATGGCGGACAGCACCATGGTGGCCGATGCGCTGGCAACGGCACTGTTCTTCGTGCCGGGCGCTGTGCTGGAAGTTGCTTTTGATTTTTCCTGGCTGATGGTTTTTTCTGATGGCAGCGCGGCCTATTCGGCCGGATTTGAAGGGACACTTTTCACATGAGCCCCGTAGACGCCCCCAAGACCGGCGCAGCCAGTTCCCGTGCGGGCCTGCTGGATACGCTTTTGGGCAAGTACACGATGTACAGGCTCATCCTGCTCGTTTTGGCGGCCCTGGCCGGGTACAGCCTCCTGCTCAACGCGCTCGGGTGGCTCACGTTCGGCATCCCGCAGATGCTGGTGCACCTGGCCCTGTGCCTTGGCTTGACCTATGTCTCCAACCGGGGGCTGGCCACGTTGTTTCATGTGCGGCCGCATTCCGAATCTTCCCTCATCACGGGCCTGCTCCTCTACTTCCTGTTCTGGCCCACCTTTGCGCCCATGGACATGGCAGGCGTAGCGCTGGCGTGTGTGTTGGCTTCCGTCTCCAAGTACGCGCTTGCCTGGCGTGGCAGGCACATCTTCAACCCTGCGGCAGCGGGCGCCTTCGTTACCGGGCTGACCGGCTTGAACATCGCGACGTGGTGGGCTGCCACGCCGGCAATGTTGTGGCTGCTGGTCCCCGGCATCCTTTTGGTGTTGTACCGGACCCGCAAGTTCCTGATGGCTGCCGTGTTCCTGGTGGTTGCCACTGCAATCGTCAGCACGGAGCTGTTGCAGGCCGGGCTGTCCTTAGGCAGTGCGCTCTGGCAGGCCCTCGCGCAACGCCCTCTCCTGTTTTTTGTGGGCTTCATGCTGACAGAGCCGCTGACGTTGCCGCCGCGCCGGTGGCATCAGCTCGCGTTGGGCGCGGTGGTGGGCGTGGTGTTCGCGGTGCCGTACAACTTCGGTTTCATCGCCAACTCGCCGGAGCTGGCCCTGCTGGTGGGGAACCTGCTGGCATTCCTGGTCGGGCAGCGGGGCGGGCTGAAATTAAGTTTCACCGGTTCCCGGCCCCTGACGCCGAGTACTACGGAGTTTGCTTTTGAGCCGTCCAGGCCCGTGCGTTTTGTGCCGGGGCAGTACATGGAGCTCGATCTTCCACACGCCACTTCGGACGGGAAGGGCCGGCGCCGGATGTTCAGCCTGACCAGCGCCCCCGGTTCGGACTTGGTGACGTTCGGGGTCCGGACGGCTGAGCCGTTGTCTGCCGCCAAGAAAGTGCTGCTCGCACTGAAGCCGGGCGATCAGGTGAGAGCTACCTCCGTCGGTGGCGACTTCGTCCTGCCACGTGATCCGGCGAGGCCGCTGCTGCTGATAGCTGCCGGGATCGGCATCACGCCCTACTTGGCGCATCTAGCCTCAGGCGCAGCACGGGACCGGGACGTGGTCCTCCTGCTGCTTGCAAGAAATGCCCGGGAGATCGCCTACGCCGACGAGCTTCGGGCGTCGGGAGCACGGATCATTGCCCGCCTCGCGGATGGTTCCGTCCCGCCGTCGTTCATCACCGAGGCCGGAAGTGCCGGGGTTGCCGCCGGGGGTGCCCGCCTGGACGGGGCTGCATTGCAGGCTCTGGTGCCCGACATTGCCTCACGAACCGTCTATGTGTCCGGATCGCCTGCCAGCGTGGCTTCACTGCGCCGCGCGGCCAGGAACGCGGGGGCGCGGCGCGTGCATGTGGACTCATTTTCCGGCTACTGAGGCGAGCCGTTTTTCATTGAAGGCCACCTTCCTGCTAAGCTCTAGGACGTCCCGCTGGCAACAGCAGGAACCCTGGATTGCCCTCGTAGCTCAGGGGATAGAGCGTCTGCCTCCGGAGCAGAAGGTCGTAGGTTCGAATCCTATCGAGGGCACAGAAAAGACCCCCGCCGCTTGGAAAAGCGGCGGGGGTTTTGCCTTCCCTCCCCCTATCCCTGGCGCGAACGTACACTTGCGGCCCTTGGGATTCAGCTTTATGGAACCGCAGGCGCTCCGGGGCAGCCTTGGCCCTGGGGATTCTCGTTGCAATCGTCGGCGTAGTTCCGCGTGATGGACCGCCAGACGCTGATGGTCTGCGGCGGAGCGCTGAACTGGCCTTGACCAGGGATAGGCAGCGGGGGCCCGTTGTTCACGGAATAAGTTCCTTGAAATGAGGTGGTCAGGACCACCTGGAAGTCGCCTGTCTCCGGGTAGGCGTGGCTCGTTCTAGTTTTCTCGCCCCAGCGCTCCTGCGGTAGCGGGCCGCCCATCGACGACTGCGGGCCGAACACCGTGCCGTCGCCATAATTCCAGGTGTACTGGACCGGCGTAGCCACGACATGCACCTTCTGGCCGAACATGGTGACGTCGAATTGCTGCTCGGTGGCGTCGGCGTAGAAGTTCGTCTCAGCTCCGCGCAAGGTGTGCGGGCTTGGCTGGGCGACGACCGAGCCGGCATTGACCGGCAGGCTCTCGAACTGGCGTTGGATGTCGGCGGCGATGCGGGGCAACAGGTCTTCAGGCTTCGCGTCGTACAGGCACGTCGGTCCGGAGTGATACGACCAGGATGGATTCGTAAATCCTTTGGGGGCCGACAACCAAATAACTGGGATTCCTTCTTCCCGGCCTTCAGGCCCGTTCTTGCACTCAACTTGCCTGGCGAGGCAGGGGGTGTCGAAGTCTCCCCCTCCGAGATGGCACTGGAGTTCGTACTTGTAGATGTTGGGATCAATGTCCGGACTGCCCGGTTCCGACCGGCTATAGTCCTGGGTCTCGCGGTTCCAGGTCCATTCGCCGCCAACTCCCACCGCGTCTGGCTTCCAGGCTCCACCGAAATCAGGGTCCCCGCTTTCATCACCTCGTGCGGAGGAAGCAAGAAGGCAACTGAATAATATTGCAGCCACCAAGGATGCGGTGCGGCCAACGTATCGAATGCCAGACACGGGTTAACCAGCGATTCTTCCGACTTCGTGGAGAATCCAAGAATTGTTCTGGAACGAGAGCACGAGCAAGTTCCCAGTGTCGGCGGCCTGAGGTTCAGTCCGAGCCAATGTTCCGTCTGCGCGAAAGTACGAGAGGGGCTCTTGGTGGACCTGAACAGCTACCTTGTATTTCGCTTCGACGTCCTTCGAAAAAGTTGTCTCCACCGTTGGGGTCGTCAGCTTGCCGCCTGCGAGCCACCTTCCTTCGGAGTGCCAAGCGCGAATTGCCTCAGAAGATTTCTGGCACGACGCGCAAGACTCTGGCGCCACACTCTGGAAGAGTGTTAGGTCGCCCGTCTCATATGCGTAGCTCAAGACATTGAAAAAGTAGCTGCCAAAGGCCAGCGCACCTTCCTTCGTCTCCGTCTTGGCCACTTCCGGTAGCACCGGGACGGGAACGTTCTGGGCCCGGCCCGTAGCATCAGCAGGCTTATAGACCGCAGTGGGAGTCGGCGTCGGAGTAGCGCTCGGAGTCGGAGAGTCCGTTGCATTCGCGGAGGGTGACACGGTGCCACCGCTGTTGGGCTCGCCGCCAGAGTTGCAGCCGGAAAGCAACAGGGCGGCCGTCGCAACAACTGCCAGCGTGACCGTGCGTAATTGCCGGATCTTAAAGAGGTGGTGCGATGTCATATGCAGCTGATCCCCCGGTAGTTTCTTGACGCCTCGCTCCGAACAATGCCTTAAGGGTAGTCCAGGTCACATTTCCGCGCTCAAAGTTATCCACAGCCACCCGCCATGGTTTTACCACCGACGCATTCAGATGGAAAGTCACAAATGCAACGGCCAGAGTCCTTTCTATCAACGCGCAATGCCGCCGAATGCCGCCGACTCATCGATCCATATGCGCGGCAGATTTCCATAAGGGCTACCGGCTTCTTGGTGCAGCGGAAGGCCAATCCTCTACCTAGGACACGGCAGGC
>DATFAE010000046.1:0-16612 GCA_035254945.1 Arthrobacter sp.
GCCGCAGGGCCTGGTCATGTTCTTTGTGTCCCTCACGATCCAGGTGGGCATGTTCTCCACCGGACAGGTGGGCTGGCTGGCGGTCCTGGGCGTCCTGCTCTGGGTGATCGGCTTCGTTTTCGAGACCGTGGGCGACTGGCAGTTGGCGCAGTTCAAGAAGGATCCGTCGCGCCGTGGCACTGTCCTGAACACGGGTCTGTGGCGCTACACACGGCACCCTAATTACTTCGGCGACGCCGCCGTCTGGACCGGCCTGTTCCTGATCGCCGCTGAGTCCTGGCCGGGCATCCTCACACTGCTTTCGCCTGCCCTGATGGTATGGACGCTGGCGGGAAAGACCGGCAAGCCCCTGACGGAGAAGGCCATGTCCGGGCGCCCCGGCTACCGCGAGTACGTCGAGTCCACCAGCGGGTTCATCCCCTGGCCGCCCAAGCGAAGGTGACGCCCCCAAGTAAGTAGCCTCCATGTCCTTTGCGGGACGCGGAGGCTACTTAGTGGGGCTGGGTCGGGTCAGTCCGAGACGATCAGCGTTTCCGCGCCCGCCTGCCGGGCCTTGCCGCTGTCCAGCAGGGGCTCGACGGCGGCACGCAGGGCTGTCATGGAGTCGTCCAGTTCCAGCATGACCGGGTGCTGGTAGGCGAGGAGCGAGAGCAGGTCACGGACCGCGACGGCGGCGTCAGCGGCGTCGAGGTTAGGTTCGTGGCCAACAAAAACGTCCGTGGCAGCCGGGGTCGGCGCAGAGCTTTCCTGGGCCAGCGGGTCCTGGGATGCCTCGGCGTAACTCACCGCGAACGCGCGGATCCTGCCCTTCTTCGTGGTCGCGACGCCGGCGCCGAAAGCGGACTCCGGCTCGGCCCGCAGCACAATCGCACCGTGCGCGCCGGTGAGGTCATCCAGGAACAGCTTCTGGACCTGCCCCATGGACAGCACACCGGGCGAATCCCAGCCGTGGATGGACGTGTAGTACCGTCCCACGACGTCGGTCAGCTCAACAGAGCCGGTGGCGAGGTCCATGACGACGTCGGAACCGGCGTTTTCGTCGTTGGCCGGCCGGCCGGCGTTGTCCTTCGCCGGGAAGACCGGCAGCTTCAGGGCGCCGGGTTCCACCACCACCAGCCGGGAACGCTGGATGGGTGACAGCCCGAACGCTTCGGCAAATGCGGCCCCCGGACTGCCGGGCTGTACCTTCGCGCGGAGCTTGGTGACGCCCGACGGCGCCTGTTCGGCTTCGCGGCGGAGCATGGTCAGCAGCGTGGCAGCGATGCCGGTGCGGCGGTGGTCCCGCGCGACTTCGATGTAGGCCCACAGCCGTTCCGGGTGCAGCGACGCCTCGTAGACCACGCCCGCCGCCACCGGAATGCCGACGCCGTCGATGACGTCCTCGGCCACGATGGTGCGCCGCCACGGCGTTCCGTCAGCCCCGGAGGAGGAGACGGTGAGGGCTCCGCGGAACTGGCCGGCCTGGAAGGTTTCCGGGTCCCCCCAGATTTCCAGGAGCGCCAGGTCATCGCCCTCGCGCCATTCGCGGTATTCGATGGCCATGATCAGGCGCCGATCAGGCGGGCGGCCAGGTAGCCTTCCACCTTGTCCAGCGACACGCGTTCCTGGGTCATGGTGTCCCGCTCGCGGATGGTCACGGCGTGGTCCTCGAGGGTGTCGAAGTCCACGGTGATGCAGAACGGGGTGCCGATTTCGTCCTGGCGGCGGTAGCGGCGGCCAATGGCGCCGGCGTCGTCGAAGTCGATGTTCCAGTTCTTGCGCAGCTGCGCACCCAGGTCCTTCGCCTTCGGCGACAGGTCCTCGTTGCGGCTCAGCGGCAGGACGGCTGCCTTGACCGGCGCGAGGCGGGGATCCAGCTTAAGGACGGTGCGGACGTCGACTCCGCCCTTGGCGTTGGGTGCCTCGTCTTCGGTGTACGCGTCGATCAGGAATGCCATGAACGAGCGGGTGAGGCCGGCGGCGGGTTCGATCACGTACGGCGTGTAGCGCTCGTTGGTGGCCTGGTTGAAGTAGCTCAGGTCCGTGCCGGAGGCCTTGGCGTGGGTGGAGAGGTCAAAGTCGGTGCGGTTGGCGATGCCCTCGAGCTCGCCCCATTCCGAGCCCTGGAAGCCGAAGCGGTATTCGATGTCCGTGGTGCCCTTGGAGTAGTGGCTGAGCTTTTCCAACGGGTGCTCGAAGAACCGCAGGTTCTCTTCCCGGATGCCCAGTCCGGTGTACCAGGACATGCGCTCCTTCATCCAGTACTGGTGCCACTCTTCGTCCGTGCCGGGCTCCACGAAGAATTCCATTTCCATCTGTTCGAATTCGCGGGTGCGGAAGATAAAGTTTCCGGGCGTGATCTCGTTGCGGAAGGACTTGCCGATCTGGCCGATGCCGAACGGCGGCTTCTTGCGCGAGGTGGTGAGGACGTTGTTGAAGTTCACAAAGATGCCCTGCGCGGTTTCCGGGCGCAGGTAGTGCAGGCCTTCGTCGCTGGCAACGGGGCCGAGGTAGGTCTTCAGGAGGCCGGAGAATTCCTGCGGTTCGGTCCATTCGCCGCGGGTGCCGCAGTTGGCGCAGGCGATGTCCTTGAGGCCGTTTTCAGCCGGGCGGCCTTTCTTTTCCTCGTATTCTTCCTCGAGGTGGTCCGCGCGGTAGCGCTTGTGGCAGGACAGGCACTCCACCAGCGGATCGGAGAAGACCTCAACGTGGCCGGAGGCTTCCCACACCTGGCGGGGAAGGATGACGGAGGAGTCCAGGCCCACCACGTCCTCGCGGCCGCGGACCATGGACTGCCACCACTGGCGCTTGATGTTCTCCTTGAGCTCTGCACCGAGGGGCCCGTAATCCCAGGCGGAACGCGAACCACCGTAGATCTCACCGGCCTGGAACACGAAGCCCCTCCGCTTGGAGAGGGAGATGACCTGGTCGAGAACGGATTTTGGTGCCATGGTGGAACTCCAATTTCTACAGGGCCGCTGGGTGCGGTCCGCGGTTATCTGGCCCCCGGGATCACCGTTGGCGAAACACCTCTGGTGGCCGGGCGGGGCGGGCGAAGTAAATGATGCAGAAAGCTGCGTGTCCTAGCCTACCGGCCGCTACCTCCGGAAGGCGCCCCGGGGCCAGGGCAGGGTGGCCAGGATGATGGCGGCCAGGGTGAGGACGGTACCCAGGACAGTGGCAGGCGCCACGATGGTTCCGGGGGCGGGCACCAGGAGATCAAGGCCCAGGGAGCCCAGCAACTGCCCGGCGATCATGCCAAGGCCCGTCACCAGGACCCCGAGGCTGCGGACCAGGAGTGCGCCCAGCCCGATGAACACGCAACCCATCGGACCGCCGACGTAGTACCACCACTCCCCCGGCAACGGGCTTCCCGGCCCGGCGACGGCAACCTTGATCCCCCATGCCGTCCACAGCACCACGGTGCCGGCCACGAAATTGACCAGTGTGGCCGCGATGGGCGTGCCGTAGTGGACCGTGGCGGTTCCGTTCATGGCCTGCTGGAAGCTCATCAGGAATCCCGCGAGGACGGGCAGCAGGAGCGGCAACAGCAGCGTCTCGGGGCCGCCCGCCGCGCCGCCGGCGGCTGCACTGGCCGGGGAAGCAAACCGCGGTGAGACCGCCCACGCGACGGCGGCGATGGTGAGGATGCAGCCGATAATCCGGATGCCCGTCACCGGTTTCTTGCCCGCGGGGCCAATCCCCAGACGGTCCACCAGCAGTCCGCTCACCGTCTGGCCTGTCACCGTGGCCACGGTGAACAGGGCCACGCCCAGGAGCCCAACGGTGAAGGACTGGGCAAAGACAAACAGCGCCCCGATCCCGCCGGCCAGGACATACACCGGCGGAAAGGCGCGGCTTCGGACAGCGGGAACAATCCTGGCCAGGCCCGCGCGCCCCTTGGGAAGGAGCAGGGAAATCAGGACCATCAGGACCAGGCCTGTGCTGAAACTCACCACGGCCGCGGCGATGCCGTCGTTGAGCCGCGCACCGAGGGCGCCGTTGATCCGCCCCTGGACCGGAATGGCAAGCCCTGCTCCGACTGCCAACGGGAGACCTGCGAACAACGGGAGCCGGGGGGTGTGGGTCATTGAATTCACCTTACGTCAGGCATCATTGCTTGTATGAGCAACCCGGATATTGAAGAGATCCCCATCCGCGACAGCATGATCCGCCTCGGCCAGCTACTGAAGCTTGCCAGCCTGGTGGAGGACGGCGTGGAGGCCGCCGAGCTGATCAAGAACGGGCTCGTCAAGGTCAACGGGGATATTGATGACCGCCGCGGACGCCAGCTGCACAACGGCGATACCGTCACCGTCAACGGACGGACCGTGAAAGTGGTCGCGCCGGAGGCCTGACCCCCGCGGCAGTCCGGGCGGGCCGCGCGCCGGCCCCGCCTGCCGCTGTCGTCCTTTACTTCTTCAGCACCTCGTGCGTCAGGAACTCGGACACGTGCCCGATCTCCTGCTGGTTGATGCCGTGCCACATGCCGGTGTACAGCACCTTGGTGAGCTTGACATGCTTGCGGACCCAGCCCATGGTGAAGTCGATCTTGTCCGGCGTGATCACCGGGTCCTGCTGGTCCCGTCCCCAGAACATCGGGATGGTGCCGTCAAGTTCCGAGTCACGGAACGTGGGGTCGCCGCCGGCGTCCACCGCAAAGCCGGAAAGCCCGACGACGGCGGCGAAGTCCGTGGGACGCTGGCGCAGCAGCGTGGTGGCCATGGCCATGCCCATGGAGAAGCCGAGCAGGGTAACCGAGGGGTGGCCGGCCCTGATGCTGTCGATCCAGTCGAGCACGTACCCGGAGGCCTTCTTTACGGCATCCAGGGAGTAGTCGATCGAGGCCGTCAGCGGAAACCAGGTGAAACCCGGGCCCATGGCCATCGGGGCGCGGACCGAAGCCACCGCAAAGTCCGCGGGCAGCATGTCCGCCAGGCTGAGGAGGTCCTGCTCGTTGGCACCGTACCCGTGCAGCAGCACCAGCAGCGGCTTTCCGTCGCGCTGGTCCTCGGGGTGGGACCACAAAACAACAGGGGCAGGAAATACTTCGGCTTCAGTCATGGTTTCCATTCTTACAGTTACCCCGCGGTAACAACCTACGTTGGCGTAGCTTGAGAACGAACAGGCAGGATAGGACCGTGAGTGAAGCCAGAGCCATGCAGAACCCGCGTTCCGACGTCGAGTCCCATCCCTGGACCCGCTATGTGGCCATGGGTGATTCCTTCACGGAGGGCATCGGCGACCCCGAACCGTCGAGGCCCGGCGGGTACCGGGGCTGGGCGGACAGGGTGGCCGAGGAACTGGGCCGCGGCCAGGGCGATTTCGCCTACGCCAACCTTGCCGTGCGCGGGAGGCTCCTCCAGCAGGTCGTGGACCAGCAGCTTGCCCCTTGCCTTGCCCTGAAGCCTGACCTGGTGACCCTCTCGGCCGGCGGCAACGACCTCATCCGGCCCGGCGGCGACCCCGACGTCCTCGCGGAGCGGCTCGATTCGGTGGTACAGATCCTCGGCATGGGCGGCGCAACCGTTGTGCTCTTCAACGGCCCGGACACCGGCTCCTCAGTCCTGGGCCGGATCCGGAGCAAGGTGGCCATCTACAACGAAAACCTGCGGACCGTGGCGGCACGGCATGACGCCATCATCGCCGACATGTGGTCCCTGCGTCAGCTCAGTGACCCGCAGATGTGGGACGAGGACAGGCTGCACTTCTCGCCCCTGGGGCACCACACCATCGCGGCCATGGTCCTGGACTCGCTCAACGTCAGCCACACCCTGGAGCCCCTCCAGCCCAAACCGCTGCCGCCGCGCACCTGGCGCGAAGCCCGTTCCGGGGACCTTGTGTGGGCGCGCGAATACTTTGTGCCCTGGGTGGTGCGGCGGCTGCGCCACCGCTCCTCCGGGGACGGGATCACCGCAAAGCGCCCGACGCCGGGACCCGTGTTCGGCCCTGGGGTCCCCTTAGGGTCCGGCGAAGGTCCGCTCGGCAGCACCGACGCGGGCCGGCACTAGCGGCTGCCGGCTCCGGACCGGACAGCATGTAACAGGGCAGCGGACATGGAACCGGACTCGGTGGTGCAGCTGCGGCTTCAGTCCCAGATGCTCCGTGGGCCGGCCGCCGAGTCTCCCGAGGCTGCCCTCAGAAGGCTGCTCGCCGTGCAGGCGCAGGAATTTGCCTATGCCCGCTGGAGCCTGGCCCAGCGCACGGCAGCGGATGGATCATTCGACGTTACGGCCGGTTCCACCGGCCGCGCCGCTGCCGTCACGGCCGCCCGGATCGAGGAGGCAGTGGCTGACGGCCGGATCCTGCGGACCCATATCCTGCGGCCCACCTGGCACTTTGTGCACCGCGACGACCTCCGCTGGCTTCTGGCCCTGTCCGCGCCGCGGCTCCACCAGGGCAACGCCGGCATGTACCGGCGAACGGGAATCGACGCGGCCACGGCCGTCCGGAGCGGGAAGGTCATGGCAGAGGCGGTTGCCGGCGGAAACCACCTGACCCGGGAGCAACTCGCGGCCAGGTTGCAGGACGCCGGATTTGAGGGAAAGGGCCTGGAACTGGCCTATCTGATCATGCACGCGGAAACCAGCGGGGTCCTGGTGAGCGGTTCCCCGGTGCGGAGCCGGGGAGGAGCGCTGAAGCAGACCTACGCACTCTTTGACGAGCGTGTACCGGCCGGACCGGTGGCGGCGCCGGCCCGGGAGGAAGCACTGGCCGAACTTGCCAGGCGGTACTTCACCAGCCGCGGCCCCGCAACCGTTAAGGACTGCGCCGACTGGTCCGGGCTGACGATGGCCGACGTCCGACAGGGACTGCACGCCGCCCTGGACCAGGATCCGGAAGCCCTGGCCACGGCGGAGTTAGACGGCACCGCCGTCTATTACAGCGCCGACTCTCAAAGCACCGACTCTGACAGCGCCGGGGCGGAGCCCGGCGCCGGCGCCCGCCCGGGCCGCCACCCGGGCCGCGGGGCTCCCTCTCATGCGGGACCGCGGATCGACCTGATCCAGTGCTACGACGAATACGTGATGGGATACTCCGCGACGCGGCACTACCTGGGCGGCGTTGCCCCAGCCGTTCCCCAGGAGGGGGCCCCGATGCACGTGGTGCTGCTGGACGGGCGGCTGGCCGGCTCCTGGCGGCACACGATGCTTCCCGGCCGCTGCGAACTGGACATCCGCCTGTCCGGCTCCGGTGATCCTGCGCCAGGCCCGGCACTGGACACCGCCGTGCAAGACGCCTTGGACAGGTACGGGGCCTTCCTCGGAACCCCGGCAGTCCGCGTCCGTTCCGGGTCTAAGCTGGAAAGACACACATGAGAGGCGTTACACCGTGAACAGCTTGTTCTTCTGGATCATCGTTTTGTCGTTCCTGATTCCCATGGCAATGCGGATGTACCGGAAATCCGTCAACAAGCGGAACCAGGACCAGAGCTTTTCCGGACGCTACCCGGACCAGTTCCCGGGCGGCAACCAGTTCCCCGGGCCGCAAAGCCGGCAGCCGCGCGACGGCTACACCCAGCAGGACTACATGGGCGGTGGCTTCCGCCAGGTCAACGGCCCGCAGCCCCTGCCGCCCGGCCAGCCGCTGCCGCCCATGATGCCCGTTCCGCCCGCAGACCACCAGTTCCCGCCCTACGGCCAGGGGGTACCGGGCCAGGCACCAGAGGCACCACAGCAGCCTGCTGCCCCCGCAACTCCCCCGTCGCCGTCGGCCCCGCAGGGCTACCGGGCACGCAAACTCGCGGAACTGGACCAGCAGTACAGCAACGGCGAGATGGCCGTGGATGAATACATGAAGCGCCGCTCCGAAATCATGGACGGCTGACCCGCCGGCACGTCGTGGCGCATGTCGGTTACAACGCCCGCGCCATCGCCCGTCTCATGGAATGGGCAGCCACCGGCGTGGAGACACCCATGTACGCCTCCCGGAAGCACGGAACCACGAGATCGAGTTCGGGGCCACCCTTCCACCGATCGCGCTCCGGCACGTCTTCGACCACTCCGCCGTGCACCTGAACGTCGAATGGCGCGACCTCCCCGAAGATGCCTGGCACCACAAAGTCACAACCGCCCAGGGCCGCGTGGTCCCCGCTGAGGAAACCGTGTGGATGCGCACCCGCGAAGTCTGGATCCACGCCGTGGACCTGAACAACGGAGCCACCTTCACCGACATTCCGGCACCCGTGCTGGAACGGCTCCTGGCGGACATCACCGGCGCCTGGAAAACCCGGGGCACCGGCACCGGGCTGCTCATCAAAGTTGACGGGACTGTCACCGGCACGGACCTCACGTTCGGCGACACCACCTCCGAGAACCCAACGGTCATCACCGGACCGCTGCCCGCCGTCGCCCAATGGGCCACCAGCCGCGGCACCGCCGGCGTTACCGTCTCCCGGAACGGAGCTTCGCTGCAGGAGGTGCAGGCCGCCCCGATCTGGATCTGAGCCCGGAGGTTCCCGGAACGCGACAGGAAAAGACAGGCTCCCTCATCGAGGGGGCCTGTCCTTGTCTTGTTGCCGTGCGGGCGCCGGCGCCATGCGCCCTGGGAGCAAAGACTCCCTGGTCAGACCCGGTCAGACAAGGAAGGACTGGCGGAGCTGGCCGCCCAGCTGGCCGATCTCGGTCAGGAAACCGTCGTGGCCGATGGGCGCCTCAATCACGTGGACATCCACGTCACCGGGCAGTGCGGCAGCCAGCTCGCGCGACTGCGACGGGAAGTAGAGGCGGTCAGAGTCCACTGCCGCCACAAAGAACTTAGCGGTTGCCCGGGCCAGGGTTTCGCCCAGGGATCCCCTTCCGCGGCAGACGTCATGGCTCATGAGGGCCTCGGTAATGGCGATGTAGCTGTTGGCGTCAAAGCGGCGGACGAGCTTGGTGCCCTGGTGGTCCAGGTAGCTCTCCACCTGGTAGCGGCCCCGGTCACCCAGTGCAGCTGCCTGCAGCGGCGTTTCGGGAGCCTGTGCCGTGCGTCCGAACCGGCCATCGAATTCCTGCGCCGACCGGTACGTGATGTGGGCGATCCGCCGCGCCAGGGCGAGCCCGTCCTCCGGGAAGGGGCCGCCGTAGTAGTCGCCGTCGTTGAAGTTAGCGTCCTGGCGGATGGCAAGTGTCTGCGCCTGGGCGAAGGCAATCTGCTCGGCGGTGCTGGCAGCCCCGACGGAGATCACGGCACAGCGCTCCACCCGGTCCGGGAAGGTCACGGCCCACTCCAGGGCCCGGGCACCGCCCATGGATCCGCCAAGCACGGCGTACCAGCTGCGGATGCCCAGCTGGTCCGCCAGGCGGGCCTCGGCGGCGGTGCTGTCGCGGAGGGTCACCAGCGGAAAGCGTGAGCCCCACGGCTGCCCGTCGGGAGCAGGCGACGACGGCCCGGTGGAGCCGTAGCAGCCGCCCACAATGTTGATGGACACCACAAAAAACCTGTCCGTGTCCACCGGTGCACCCGGACCGGCCAGTTGCTCCCACCAGCCGGGTTCATCGCTGTCGCCCCGTGTGACGTGGGTGCTGCCTGTCAGGGCATGCTCAATGAGGACGGCATTGGAGCCGTCCTCATTGAGCGTTCCCCACGTTTCATAGGCCAGTGTGACTTCGGGCAGGTAACCGCCCGCTTCCAGTTCAAGACCGCCGATGGTGGCGTAACGGACTACGCCGTGTTCGGGTACTGCTGTACGGGAGACGGTAATCGTCATGTGGAGGCCTTTTCTACGCGCTTGCCCGCCGTCAAATGACCGGCAGGCCAGGTCTTCACCCGGGGCACCCCGCCGCGGAAGGAGGGTTGCCGGCCAGCAAGCCGGGGCTGTCGCTGGCACTCATGACCTCCTCCGAGTGTACGAAACCAGCCCCGTGTATGGCTAAGAGTGTGACTGGTTTGTGACCTCACGAGGCGTCCCCCCCGGGGCCGGGCCCCTCCGCGCCGGGCTGCCTTGGCCGCTGACCTTCGCTAAAGCGCCGCCTTGGCAGCCCGGAAACCCGCTTCAAGGTCGGCAAGGATGTCATCGATGTGCTCAATTCCCACCGACAGGCGCACCAGGCCCGGGGTGACGCCCGCAACCTGCTGCTGCTCCGGGGAGAGCTGGCTGTGCGTGGTCGACGCCGGGTGGATGACCAGGGAGCGGACATCACCGATGTTCGCCACATGGCTGTGGAGCTCCAGTGCATCGACAAACCGCTTGCCCGCCTCGGCCCCGCCGGCCAGGTTGAAGGCCACCACCGCGCCTGTGCCCAGGGGCCCGTATTTGCGGCCCCGCTCGTACCAGGGGCTGGACGGCAAGCCCGCGTAGGCGACCGATTCGACGTCGTCACGGGCTTCCAGCCACTGCGCCACTGTGACGGCGTTGGCAACATGCCGTTCCACCCGCAGGCTCAGTGTCTCCAGGCCCTGGGCGATCAGGAAAGCGTTGAAGGGCGACACTGCGGAGCCAAGGTCGCGAAGCAGCTGGACGCGGGCCTTGAGGATGTAGGACAGGTTTGCGCCCAGCGCCCCGCCGGAGCCAAGGTCGCGGGCGTAGACCAGGCCGTTGTAGGTGGGGTCCGGCGTGTTGAAGCCGGGGAACCGTTCCGGGTCCTTGCCGAAGTCGAAGTTGCCAGAGTCCACGATCACCCCGGCGATGGCCGAGCCGTGGCCGCCGAGGTATTTGGTGGCGGAGTGGACCACAATGTCGGCGCCCCACTCGAGCGGGCGGATGAGGTAGGGGGTGGAGAGCGTGTTGTCCACCACCAGGGGAACGCCGGCCTCGTGGGCGGTGCGGGAGACGCCTTCAATGTCGAGAACATCCTGGCGCGGGTTGGACACCACCTCGGCGAAGAACAGCTTGGTGTTGGGCCGGACGGCGTCACGCCACTGGTCCAGGTTGTCCGGATCCTCCACAAACGTCACCGAGATGCCGAACTTCTTCAGCGTGTGGGCGAGCAGGTTGTAGGTTCCGCCGTAGAGGCTGGGGCTGGCCACCACGTGGTCTCCGGCCTCGGCGATGTTCAGGATGGCGAAGGTCTCGGCCGCCTGGCCCGAACTCAGGAGCAGGGCCGCGAGACCGCCCTCGAGGCTGGCGATCCGCTGCTCCACGGCGTCCTGGGTGGGATTGCCGATGCGCGTGTAGATCGGCGCAAGTTCCGCCAGCGCAAACCGGTTCGCGGCGCTCTCGGCGCTGGGGAACACAAAGGACGTGGTCTGGTAGATGGGGAGGGCACGGGCCCCTGTGGCGCTGTCCGGTTCCTGGCCGGCGTGGATCTGGCGGGTTTCAAAAGACCATCCGTTGGACATTCAAGGCTCCTTTGACATGGGCCCGGGCATGCTGGGAGCACCGCGGGCCGCGCTTGCCGTCCGGCGGGTGCCGGACAGCCAGGTCCTCACCCGGGGCACCCCACCGCGGAGGAGGGTTGCCGGCCAGCGAGCCGGGGCTTGGCGCTGGCGCTCATGACCTGCGTTCAGTGTAGGAACCGCGCCGCGGCCAGGAACAGCATTGTGACGAACATGGTCAGCCGGCGGATGCCGCGGGGCCAGTCCGAGGCCCGATGTCCACTCGTGACGCACGGAAAGTTCAGTAAGGGTAACCTTAGCTGAGAGCCCGATCACAAAGTGCCAAGATGAGGGCATGCGCATGGATCACGTCTCTTACGCCTGTGAACACGATGGCCTGGCTGCCACCACCGAACGTATTTCGTCCGCCCTCGGCGTCGAAGCCGTAAAGGGTGGAGTGCACCCCCGTTTCGGAACCCGGAACATGATCATCCCGCTCGCCGGGCACAAATATCTGGAAGTAGTCGAGGTGCTTGACCACCCGGCATCGGACAAGGCGCCGTTCGGACAGGCAGTCCGTGCACGGTCCGCGGCCGGCGGCGGCTGGATGGGCTGGTGCGTCGAAGTTGACGACCTCGCCCCGTTCGAGGAACGCCTGGGCCGGTCAGCCGTCAGCGGCAACCGCAAATTCCCGGACGGCCGCGAGCTGGTCTGGAAGCAGATCGGCATCCTGGGCCTGATCGCAGACCCCCAGGTGCCGTACATGCTCAAGTGGGAAGGCGACCCCGCCCTCCACCCGTCCAACGCCTACGACAGCAACGTCAAGATGTCCTGCCTGACCATCGCCGGCTCGGCTGCACGGGTGACCGAATGGCTGGGCGAACCGGTGGAAAAGCCGCTTGAAGACGTGGCCGTTGACTGGGTGGCTCCGCACGGGACCCCCGGCATCCTGTCCGTCACGTTCGAAACCGCCTCCGGGGCAGTCACCATCTGATTGCTTTCCCCTCGGGCCGTCAGGGTCCGCCGGGCAGCCATGCCCGGGCAACACACTTCGGCCGCCATCAGCGGGTGCCAACGATGCCACCCACCGATGGCGGCCGAATCCCTTTAACCCGCCCTGGCCAGGGATCCCAGCCCTACCCCAGGCCTATGGCCTTGCCAAACAGGCTGAAGCCGACGAATGCCACGATGTCCAGCAGGGCATGGGCAACCACCAGCGGCATCACGCGACGGGTCTTTGTGTACAGCCAGGCGAAGACCACCCCCATGACCGCGTTGCCGATGAACGGGCCGAAGCCCTGGTAGAGGTGGTAGCTGCCACGCAGCATGGAGCTGGCGAAGATCGCCAGCGGCATGCTCCAGCCGAACTTCCCGAAGCGGTCCAGGAGATACCCCACCACGATCACCTCCTCCACCACGGCATGCCGGACGGCGGACAGGATCAGGACCGGTACCGTCCACCAGTACGAATCAAGCGCGCTGGGGATGATGGCTGTGGTGATGCCCAGCGCCCGGCCTGCAGCGTAGAGGCCCAGCGACGGAATGCCGATGAGGGCGGCGAGTCCCAGCCCCTGCAGCAGGTCACGGCCCGGCCTGGCGAAGTCGAAGCCAAGCTTCCGGAACGCCGAGCCGCTGTGCGGTGTCCCGGGCGTGGATTGCCGGTGGTCGGTGAGGAAGTAGATGACAAGCAGCACCGGGACCAGCGCAAAGATGATGTCCAGCAACTGGTAGGTGAGGTCGAAGTATTCCCGGCTGCTCTGGGAACGGTTCAGAGTGGACGTGCCTTCGGCCAGCGGGGCCCGGGTCATTTTGTCCAGCAGCTGCACCACTGAATAAACGGCGGACTGCCCCAGGGACAGGCCCAGGACAATCCAGACTTCGAGCCGCAGCCGACGGCGGGAGGGAACCAGCATGTTTCCATCTTGCCTGCAGTTTCTGGTTCTTTCCTGATTTCGGCTTCCGCCGGGAATATCTCCGCCGGGGACCTATGCTTGGGGCTTATGAGCGCGCCAGGGAAAATCATCATGATCCGGCACGGCCAGTCAGCAGCCAACGCCGACACGTCCATCTACAACCGCGTGCCGGACTACCGCATCCCGCTGACTCCCCTGGGCGTGGAGCAGGCCACCGAGGCCGGCGAAAGGATCCGCCGGGAGCTGGACGGCCGCCAGGTCTGCGTCTACGTGTCTCCGTACCTGCGGGCACACCAGACGCTGCAGGCGCTCAACCTTGGCAGCCTCACGGAGCGGGTGATCGAAGAACCGCGGCTGCGTGAACAGGACTGGGCCAACTTCCAGATCAGCGGGGACATCGAGGACCAGAAAGAACTCCGTAACGCCTACGGCCACTTCTTCTACCGCTTCCGGGAAGGCGAGTCCGGCTCCGACGTCTATGACCGGATCTCCTCCTTCATGGAAACCCTTTACCGCCACTGGTCCAAACCGGACTATGCACCCAATACGCTTCTGGTGACGCACGGGCTGACGATGCGGCTTTTTTGCATGCGGTGGTTCCACTGGTCCGTGGAGTATTTTGAATCCCTCAACAACCCGGACAACGCCGACGTGCGGACCCTGGTGCGCACGGATGCGGACAAGTATGAACTGGACATTCCGTTCAGCCAGTGGGTGGACCGCCGGGTGGACGAGACCGTCCTGGACGCGCCGCCGATGGTTTTTTAGCGGCCGGCGTTTTGGCGGGCTGTGTTTTGGCGGGCTTGTGTCCTAGTGCGGGGCCACGATCACTTCAGTGCCGTTGGCCTCGAACGCGGCCTTGTCCTCCGCGGAAATCCCGGCATCGGTGATGAGGCGGGTGAAGTCGTAGCCGTCCATGGTGGCGAACGCCCGGACACCCACCTTGGAGGAATCGGCCAGCACGTAGGACACCCGCGCGCGGCTGGCCAGCAGCGCGTTCACGGACGCCTCGCCCTCCCCCGTGTTGGTGGGGCCGACGACGGGATCGATGCCGTTGACGCCGATGAAGGCGATGTCCAGCACCACCTTCTGCATGATGATGTCGGTGTACGGTCCGACGAGCTCGTAAGACCGCGGATTCAGGATGCCGCCGGTGACCATGACCTTGATATTGGGCCGCACGGCCAGTTGCGAGGCGATGTTGATCGCATTGGTGACCACCGTCAGTGTGGGCTGGTTGGCGGGTGCGTTGAGGTCCTCGCGCGTTGCCAGGATCTGCGCCAGCGCGGTGCTCGTGGTGCCGCCGCAGAGGCCGATCACGGCGCCGGGAGCGATCAGCGCCGAAGCGGCCTGGGCGATCTCTTCCTTGGCTTCGGCGTGGTCGTCGCGGTTGTACCAGCCGGGCAGGTCGTAGGCCAGGGCTCCGGTGGTGGCGCCGCCCCGCGTACGGGTCAGGAGCCGCCGCTTGGCCAGGCTGTCCAGGTCCCGGCGGGCCGTGGCGGGCGAAACCGCAAGCTGGGAGACGATCTCCTCGACCTCCACCTGGCCGGTTTTGGCAAGGATATCCAGGATGGCCGTCAGGCGGTCGGTACGGGTCATGGGGGCCTCTCAGCGTCAAACAGTCACCAGAATATGACGTTATCTGATCATAACAGGCCGAAATGATCACTTCGCAATCATGACTTGGATCCCGGTCAGCGTGCCCGCACACCTGCCCGCCACACAGCGTACGTGAGCGGCATGCCCGGGCGGTAGGCGAGATGGGTGGCAGAGGGTGCGTTGAGCACGTGCACGTCAGCCCGGTGTCCGACGGCGAGGGAACCCACCGCGCGTTCGCCGTCGGCGTCGTTCCCGGTGTCCCGGTGCAGCGCCAGCGCTCCGCCGTACGTTGCGGCCCGGACCGCCTCATGGACGCTGAGCCGCATCTGCAGCACGGCCGTGGCCACGCAGAAGGCCATGGAACTGGTGTAGGAGGTGCCCGGGTTGCAGTTTGAGGCCAGGGCCAGCTGCACACCGGCATCCAGCAGCCCACGCCCCGGGCCCAGCGGCTGCCGGGTGGAGAGGTCGCACGCCGGAAGGCAGGTGGCCACGGTCCCCCGGACGCCGGTGCCCGTTGCGGGGTCCCAGCCGGTCCAGCTTTCCGCCAGTGCCGCCACGTCCTGCACGGACAGGTAATTGACGTGGTCCACGCTGGCCGCGCCGAGGTCCACCGCCAGCTGCACGCCGGGACCCTCGCCCAGCTGGTTGCCGTGGACACGGATTCCCAGGCCGGCGTCCCGGCAGGTCTGAAGCACGCGGCGGGACTGCTCCGCGGTGAAGGCGCCTTCCTCGCAGAACACGTCAGCCCAGCGGACGTAGGGGCGGACGGCGTCGAGCATGGGTCCGCACACCTGGTCCACGTAGGCATCGGCGTCGAAGCCGGCGGGGACCAGGTGGGCGCCAAGGTAGGTGACTTCGTCGGCCACAGTGGAAGCGATCCGGGCGCTGCGTGCCTCGTGTTCGGTGTCCAGGCCGTAGCCGGTCTTGGTTTCAAGGTAGGTGGTGCCCTGCGATACGGCTTCGGAGACCCGCGCCATGGCCAGGCGGGTGAGGTCGAAGTCGGACGTGCGCCGGGTGGCGTCCATGGTGACGGCGATTCCTCCGGCGGCGTACGCCTCCCCCGCCATGCGGGCTTCGAACTCCGCCGTGCGGTCCCCCGCGAAGATCAGGTGTGTATGGGAATCCACCCAGCCGGGCAGCACCGCACGGCCGCCGGCGTCCACGGCGTCGTCGGCAGCCGGCGCGGACGCGGCGGGACCGAGCCAGGCGATCCGTTCCCCTTCGATCACCATGGCGGCGTTTTTCAGGACCCGGTGTTCCAGGTCCTGGGTCATCAGCTCGGCGATATTGGTTATCAGGGTGCTCATGACACCATTCTTCAGCGCCGGATGGACCAGCGCGTGGCGGCCAGCGCCTCCGCTGTCCGGAATGCCGGACTGTCCTGGCTGTCCGGGCTGCGGCCGTGCCCGGCACCCTGCCCTGCAAGGATCTGGGCGGCCGCGAGCTCCGCCATCGCCGAAGAGGTCTGGAAACCGTAGCCGCCCTGTCCTGCGAGCCAGTAGAACCCGGGCGCCTCGGCGTCGAAACCCGCCACCGGGACGCCGTCGGCCGCTTCGGTCCGCAGCCCGGTCCAGGCACTGCGGATTCCACCGATCCCGAGCGTGGTCACCTGGTTGAGCTTCGCAACCAGCTTCCCGACGTCGCCGGGCCGGGGCTGCGCGTCCTCCGGCCCGCTGGGAACCGTCTCCGACGGCGAGATCAGCACGTCGGCGCCCTCCCGGCGGAAGTAGAAGGTGTTATCCGCTGCCGCCACCATGGGGCTGTGCTCAGGCAGGGAACGTTCGACGCCGACAATCGCCGCGGTGCGCCGGTACGGCTGCAGCCCGAGCTTCTCCACTCCACTGATGACGGCGAGCTCGTCAGCCCAGGCGCCGGCGGCGTTG
>DATFAE010000047.1:0-6125 GCA_035254945.1 Arthrobacter sp.
CCTGTGGCAGCACCTCTTCTGGTTCTTCGGCCACCCCGAGGTGTACATCATCGCCCTGCCGTTCTTCGGCATCGTTTCGGAGATCTTCCCGGTCTTCAGCCGCAAGCCGATCTTCGGCTATAAGGGGCTGGTCTACGCCACCATCGCGATCGCCGCACTGTCCATGACCGTGTGGGCCCACCACATGTACGTCACGGGTTCGGTGCTGCTGCCGTTCTTCGCGTTCATGACGATGCTCATTGCGGTGCCCACGGGCGTGAAGTTCTTCAACTGGATCGGCACCATGTGGCGGGGTTCCCTGACCTTCGAGACGCCCATGCTCTGGGCCCTCGGCTTCCTCATCACGTTCCTCTTTGGCGGCCTGACCGGCATCATCCTGGCATCGCCGCCGCTGGACTTCCACGTCTCTGATTCGTACTTCGTGGTGGCGCACTTCCACTACGTGGTGTTCGGCACCGTGGTGTTCGCCATGTTCGCCGGCTTCTACTTCTGGTGGCCAAAATTCACCGGCACCATGCTCAACGAGCGCCTCGGAAAGATCCACTTCTGGATGCTGTTCCTTGGCTTCCACGCGACCTTCCTGATCCAGCACTGGCTCGGCGCCATGGGCATGCCCCGCCGGTACGCCGACTACCTCGTGGAGGACAACTTCCAGTGGATGAACCAGTTCTCCACCGTCGGTTCCTACCTTCTGGGCGCCTCGATGATCCCGTTCTTCTGGAACGTCTACATCACGTCCCGCGCCGAGAAGGTGACGGTCGACGATCCGTGGGGCTTCGGCGCCTCGCTGGAATGGGCCACGTCCTGCCCGCCGCCGCGGCACAACTTCACGTCCCTGCCGCGGATCCGTTCGGAGCGTCCGGCCCTGGACCTGCACCACCCTGAGCTGCGGGTGCGGGAGCACGAAGCAGCCCACGGCCCGGCGGCGGCAGCCCTCGGTGCTGCCGACATCGGCGAAAAGGACGTCCGGGATCCAAATCCGGATAAGTGACCAGCAGGTACCGGGGGGTAACCAAAAGCAGGGCCGGTCCTCCGAGCTGCTCCGCGAAAGCTGGACTGAAAACTCAGTTCTGACTTACGGGGAGCATAATGTTCATTCGGCACGGTCCTTGGCCGCGGCAGGCTGTCGGGTGTGGCGCGTGTGGCGGGTGGCGGAGGTCTTGTTCTGTGGCCGGTCATCCGGAACAAGGCTAAAGGCGCCTTCCTCTTCGAGTGCGTTGTGCAGTCTGAGGATGGCGTAGAGGCCGTAGAGAAGGCGGCGGAGTTCGATGATGTCTTCGGGCTGGGCGTCTTGTTCCAGTCCGTTCAACAGGCGGTGGAGCCGGCTGACGAGGTGTTCGATTTCCGCGTGGGTGCGGCTCATGTCGGCTGTCGCGTTCGCCCCGCCGAGGGCGCGGGCCACCAACGGCACGAGCAGTTCCTCGTCGGCGCGTTCGTGGGGGAGCAGTTCTGTTTCGAGGCGGTGGAGCAGGCTGCGTGCCGGGGCCAGGTCGTGGTCCCGGGTTGTGAGGGTGTCTGCGACGGCGCGTATCTGTTCGACGACGGCGCCCATGGCGTCATGTTGGGATTTCAGCTGGCGCGCGGTAGCGATATCGGCCGGTGCCATGTTGATCGTGTGGGATTTGCCCGGGATCACCGCGCGAAGGGCGATACCTATCGCCAGCACATCGATCATCTCCTGGAGGACAGCTCCGGCTGCCGGCGCGAGGAAACCGGCGGCTGCCGCGACCATGGCGGCCAGCGACAGGCCCATGCCCACCAGTACGGCCTGGAGACCGATCCCGATGGACCGGCGAGCGATGAGAATTGCGTCTGCGAGCGCGTCAATGCGGTCCACGGTCAGCACGACGTCGGCAGCCTCCGACGAGGCCGTGGCGCCGCGTGCTGCCAGGGCCACGCCCACCCCGGCGGCGGCCAGAGCGGGTGCGTCATTGACGCCGTCCCCGACCATGATCGTCGCGGCGGCGGCGGATTCATCCGTGATCACCCGGAGCTTCTCACCCGGGTCGCAGTCTGCGCGGACGGAATCGACCCCCACGATCCTGCCCACCGTGTGGGCAATGTCCTCCCGGTCTCCCGTCACGAGGACAATCCTGCCGATACCCGCAGCGCGCAACGCCCGGATCATCCGCGGGGCGTCGGGCCGAACCGGGTCCTCCAGCAGGAACGCGCCTGCGGGTGCACTGTCGACCGCGATGAACACTGTCAAAGATCCGTCCAGGTCAGCGCGCCTGCGCACCTGACGCACCCAGCCCGGTTCGGGACCGGGCGTGATCCACGCGGCCTTGCCGAGCTTGATTTCATGGACTCCGACCTTTCCCTGAAGTCCGTAGCCGTGTTCCTCGCGGACGTTTTCGGGCATTTCAAGCTCAAGGTTCCGGCGGGTGGCTGCGGTCACGATCGAGCTGGCCAGAACATGGGGTGAGACCTGGTCCAGGGAGGCTGCCAGCCGGAGGATCTCGTCGGCATCGACGGTGTCGTCGGCCGTGATCGTGTCAGCCAGGGTGGGCTGCCCCCGGGTCAGAGTGCCCGTTTTGTCAAAGAGGGCTACCCTGCCTGCGGCAAGCCGTTCAAGCGCGCCGCCGCCTTTGATCACGACGCCTATGCTCGCGGCACGCGACAGCCCGGACATGATCGCGATCGGAGCGGCAAGCAGAAGCGGGCACGGAGTCGCGACGACGAGGACCGCCACGGCCCTTACCGGGTCCGAGCTGAGCGCCCACGCCGCCCCTGCCAAAACCAGGGTCAACGGGACAAAGAAGACAGCGAATCGGTCCGCGGTGCGTACGAAGGGAGCTGAAGCCGCCTGGGCCTGCTCCACCAGGCGGACTACACCGGCATAGGTCGAGTCCGCCACGGCGGCGGTCGCAATAAGTTCGATCGGCCCACCGGCGTTCACCACGCCGCTGCGAACATCATCGCCCACAAGTCTTTCCACAGGCAGCGATTCTCCTGTCAGTGCTGATTCATCCAAAAGCCCGGCTGCCAGGAGCCTTCCATCCACGGGGAGGACCTCGCCCGTGCCAACGACAATCAGGTCGCCTACGGCGAGTGCTTCTACAGGAACGGACTCCACGCCGCCCTCTACCCGGCGACGGGCCGTGCGTGGAGCGCGCGTTACGAGCAGGAGCAGCTCCCTCCGTGCACGGGCCTGCGCCCGTGCCTCGAGAAGCCGGCCCGTTGCGAGCATTACGGTGATCACTGCGCCGGCTAACGGCTCGTTGACCCACAGCGCGCCGCCCAGCGCCAGCACGGCAATGATGTCCACGCTGGCCTGCCTGCGCCGAAGCGCACCCGCAACCCACGCGACGGCGAACGCCAAGCCAAGAACTGTTCCCATCGTCCAGAGAATCGCCGCCACCGAGTACCAGGTCAGCAGCCACGCCGCACCGCCACCAAACAGCAGAAAGAGGGAGGCGATGAAGAGCAGCAACTCGGTCCGGCCACGCAGGTACACCATGCGCCCATATTCACATGCGCGACGGGCCCCATAGAAGCGCCGAAAGACCTATACCCGGCCACACCCCGTCTGCTCAAGCAGCGACGTCCCTTCGTTGGAATCCCAAAACCGCCAGGACCAGCAGTACGAGGGCGGTCCCAGCGGAAATAGCCACGCTTCCACCGTCCAGCCCATGCCGTAATGGGTCGTGACCGATGTACTGATAGAAAGGAGAAAGCACTTGGATCTTGTCGAGCCAATCGACCAAGGGAGCCAGTCCGTTGACGACGTAAGCAACAACGGCCAGCACCGCAGGCACGCCGCGGCTGATCCCGGTCCGTCCTGTCGAGGCTGACAACGTCAGGGCCATGCCGCCAAATACCACGCCGAGGAGGGCCAGGTGCAGCATAGTTGCGGCTACCTCGCTCCCGGGGAGATCCAGATCGACAAGTCTTCCTTCTGCCACAAGCGCCACGCCCATGACAGCGGCAATCAGGAAAGTTCCAGCGGTCATGGCCACGAATTTTTCCAGGACCACCCTGCTCCTGCTGACCGGGTTCGAGAGCAACAAGTCCAGGGTGTGCCGGTCTTCTTCACCGCCTATCGCAGCTGCGCCCGCCCCAATGGCATACATCAGGACGGCGATGGGTCCCATAAAGGACAGCAGCTCTACCTGGACATATCCGGTGGGGGTGGACATGTCCGCACCGGAGGAGGCGAACAGTGAGCGGAACGCCTCGGGCATCTGATCAAGGAAGTCGCCCAGGGAGGGCTGGTCACGCACGGTGGGCCATATCGCAACGTACATGGCGATGAGCAACGCCACGGAAACTGACCAGCCGAGCAGCCCCCGGGCCTGGTCGCG
The DNA here is from genome assembly GCA_035254945.1 of Arthrobacter sp. Lineage (GTDB taxonomy): Bacteria > Actinomycetota > Actinomycetes > Actinomycetales > Micrococcaceae > Arthrobacter. The sequence continues at coordinate 4,305 of DATFAE010000047.1, forward strand.
GAGTGTCTTGGTCAGGACGCTAGTGAGCACCGGCGTCACCATTTACCATGTATTCCGATCCGTAGTAGCTCAGGAACGTCTCTTCGAGCGGGGCTTCGGCGCACTCGAAGTCCACCACTTGACGCTGGCTGACGCGTTTCAGCAAGGCGTCAAGCGAGGACTGGGGCGCGCTGCAGGACATGGTGCGCTGGTTCACAACCACGTCCCGGACTCCGGGAAGGCCTTCGTAGTCTGTGCCGGCAATGTCTTCCGCGAAACTTGCGCGGACTCGGTGTAAGGATCTCGCGGCGAGGTCCTGCAGCCGTTCGACCGCAACAAGGCGTCCTCTCCGGACGACCCCGATCCTGTCTGCGACGCGTTCCACTTCGCCCAAGACGTGGGAGGAGAGCAGGACGGCGCCGCCATCCGCGGTGTGCTCGCGAAGGAGCGTATGGAAGACCTGCTGGACCAGGGGGTCGATGCCGCTGGTTGGTTCGTCGAGCACCAGGAGACGGGGACGGGACATCATCGCCAGAACCACAGCCAGCTTTTGCTTGTTCCCGCGCGAGAGCGTTTTGACCGGAACATCCAGATCCAAATCCAGCCGGCTGGCCAGCTCCTCGGCCCGTTTCCAGTCAGCATGGTGGCGAAGATGGAAACAATAGGCTACGTGGTGGCGTCCGGTGAGGCGGTCGTAGAGGGCGGGGTCCCCGGGGACGTAGCCCACCTGCTTGTGGACCTCAACCGGCTGCCGCCAACAGTCCCGGCCCAGGATCTCCGCACGCCCGGATGTCGGACGCAGCATTCCCATGAGCAATCGGATCGTAGTGGTCTTGCCTGCCCCATTGGGGCCCAGATAGCCGAAGACCTCGCCGGGACCAATAGTGAGGCTCACGCCGTCGAGCGCGACGGATTTCCCAAAGCGTTTCCTTAGGTCAACCAGCCGCAGCATCGCCTCAGCGCACATACGATCAGTATCCGGTCAGAGGCCAGTCCCCCTGCAGAGTCTTTGGACCCGCCGGCGACAACATGGGGCCTCGTCCGGCCATGTAGGCGTTGGAGCGGAACTGGGAATCCAGTCGAAATGGAAATTTCCCAGCAACGACAGAAGTCCCCGTCCCAAATGGGACGGGGACTTCTTCGAAGAGCCGATCGCTGACCGCTAAAGTGGATACATCGCATTTGCGAGTCCCAATTTAGGAACCAGTTCAATTGACCGGCCCTGCTTTGAAATATGAAACCCTAAGGCCCCAGTTTCTCTAAAGAATTAGAGGGACTGGATGTTTACGGCCTGGGGACCCTTGGGGCCCTGCTCGGTTTCGAAGGAGACCTTCTGGTTCTCTTCGAGTGAGCGGAAGCCGGAGGAAGCGATCGCAGAGTAGTGTGCGAAAACGTCCTGTGAGGAGTCATCGGGGGAAATGAAGCCGAAGCCCTTTTCAGCGTTAAACCATTTGACGGTACCAGTAGCCATTATTTTTGTCCTTCGTGAAGGTGGAGGGTGGTCCCGACTTTCGGGCCCTCCGGTGTGGGGTGTTTAAAACCGCTACTTCAGAAGAACGCGGACTTTCGACCGCGCGTACTGCCTGAACTACCAACTGCATAAACACAACAACAGGATCAACCTTACAGGACTTTCCGGACACCATTTACCACTCCCCCCGTTTGGCCCTGTACGCAGCCGAGCGGCGGGCATATCCTGCCATCAGATCCAGCCCTTCCCTCACCCACGGGAGACGAACCATGGACATGCCCAAAGCCTCCGATGCTGACAAGGAACGCTTCAGGCTCGCCGTTCCGGACCAGCCCGGCGTGGTGGTGAAGCCGATGTTCGGCAACCTCGGG
>DATFAE010000048.1:0-7133 GCA_035254945.1 Arthrobacter sp.
GTGTACGAACCGAACACTCCTTCCATCAGGCTCCTGCAGAGCCTGGGGTTCCACCGGGACCCGGGACTTCCCTCAGAAAACGACAGCGCGGGCAAAGGCTTGCCGCTGCTGATGTTCAGGCTCAACGCTCCGCAGCCCTCATCAGGCCTGCCCTGACCTCCGCCGGGCGGCCAGCTGTCCGCCGGCAAGGAAGCCGCCCGCCAGGACACCCTGCGTGGCCAGCCCGATCACTTCCAACGGCATCCGGGCGGCATCCTTCGTGCGTGGTTCGGCGTTGACACACGGAACCTTCGTGCCGTCGGCAGCTTCCTGGAGGGCGCCGGGCATCCAGCCCAGACCTTCCTCGCCGTCATCACCGTCGGACGCCAGCACTACGGTCCAGCCAATGGCCGCCGCCCACAATCGGGTACCGAACCACGCCGAAGCCCCGGCGCCGGGCCTCTTCCGCCAACAATTCGTCAAGGGGACCGGCCACCCCAAGGAGGGCCAGCGCGCCAGACAAGTGGCCAGCGGCACGGCCGCTGCCGCCAGCCAGAACCGCATTGAACGCAAGGAATCCAGCACATCCCCTACTGCCGCGGCGAGTGCCGCCCTGGTGACCCCCGCCGGCCGGGGCGCCCAGCCGGCGTCGTCCTGGATCTCCTGCGTTCCGCCGTTCCAGCCGGGACCAATGGCCTCATAAACAGGTTCGTCGCCGCGCCGGCCCTGGTCCTGGCTTCGTTCTCCGCCACAGTTCAAGCCCCCGCTCCATGGACCGGCCCGCCCTGCGGTTACCGGCGGATTCACCGGCTGATCCCATCCTGATCCGCCTGGCGGGGCCTGTCCAGAGGAGCCGCTACGCTATGCGGGTTCCCCGGGCCAGCCTGTGTGCCGGGGTGCGCAATGAGCGCCAGCCCAGCCACATCAGCAGCCCGGCGAGCACCACCTGCAGGCCAAGTCCCAGCGGCCAGAGCGGAGTTTCCTGGGCAAGGTAACGCGGCTTCGCCTCGCCGTTGGCGCACGGATAGGTGCCTTCCGGACCCGCCATGGCGTACCTCGCTCCCTGGCTGATGTTCTCGATGGCACCAACCGACGTATAGCCCTGCTGGGCTGGCCGCTCCGGATAGGGAATGGCGTCGGCTACCACCACGTACGGGTTCATGGCCAGGAACCAGGCCACGCGCTCGGTACGCGCGGCCGGCTGTTCCCGCAGCGGTCCGGAGCAGGTGTACTCCGGTTCCACCGGCCCGTTTCTGAGTGGCTGGTATTCGCGGTAGTTCGGCTGGTTGGCCATGATGGTTCCCTGGGCCAGGCCTGTGCCCAGCCCGAACGCAATGAGCGTGCCGATCACCAGTCCGGCCACCGCCAGGTACGTCACCACGATCGAAAACAACGGCCGGCCCGCCAGCGCCGAAATCCCGACGCCCACGGCGCAAACGACGCCGACTTCAACGGCGAGCATCAGCAGGGCAACGATGACGTGCCCGGGTGTCATCCCTCCCAAGGCGACCCCGATCACCAGGAACGGTGTGCTGGCCACCAGGAAGGCCAGTGCGGCGAACCACGCGGCAAAGAACTTGCCCCAAAGAATCTGGCCTGGCTGCAGCAGGGTCACCTGCAGGATGGCCAGCGTGCCTCCCGCACGGTCGCCGTTGACGGCGTTCGCGGACAACGCCGGCGCCACCAGGAGCGCGAACAGCAGGACGAAGGCCAGCACCACCTCGAAGATCATGGACCCGGGGCCCGTTTGCGCCGGAACATAGTCCGAGTAGGCGCGTTGCGCAGCCTGGGTGGCGTTCCAGCTGGCCCACGTCAGCCAGGTCACCAGTCCGGTGAGGACGAACCAGATAGCCAGCATGATGTACCAGCCGCGGGACCGGAGTCGCTGCTTGAGTTCCAGGACCACAACGTCCTTGATCCCGGCGGCGTAACCGGCCGCGCGGCCGGGCCCTGCGGCGCGCTGTTGTGTCTCGGTCACCTGGCTCATCGCCGCTCCCCTTCGAGGTTCATGTAGGTCTCTTCCAGGGCACCCGAGGCGGGCGCGAAAGAGCTGACCGGGACGCCGGCGAGCACGAGGTCGCGCAGGAGCCGCGCGGCGTCGTCGTCGTTGAACAGCATCAGGCTCACCGCCGGACGGCGGCCGTCCTCCTGGCGGAAGGCGAGGCCCAGCTCTGTGAGTTTTGCGGCCAGCGCTCCGCCGTCGGTGGCGGAGATGGCGTAGCGACGCCCGGCGGCAACGGCCTCTTCGGTGGTCTGCTGCCTGACGGTGCGGCCCTTATTGACGAAAACGGCGCCGTCGGCAATTTCATCCAGTTCGCTCAGGACGTGCGAGGAGACCACCACGGCCTTTCCCTCCTGCGCCAGCTGCCGCAGCATGATCCGCAGTTCGACGCGGGACCCCGGGTCCAGGCCGGACGCCGGCTCGTCGAGGAGAAGCACCGACGGATCGTGGATCAGGGCGCGGGCCAGGCTGAGCCGCTGCTGCTGGCCGCGTGACAGTACGCGGGCCGGCTGGTCGGCGAGTTCGGCCAGCCTGACCCTGTCCAGCATTTCCGCAACCCGCTGGCCAATGCCGGCGGCGGGAAGGCGGTAGAAGCGGGCCATCTGGGTCAGGATCTCGCGTGCCGTCAGCGACTCCCAAACGCCCAGCGTGTCCGGCATCCAGCCGATCCTTCTGCGGACCGCGGCGCGATCACGCTGCGGATCAAGACCGCCCACGCTGACGGTCCCGGAGTCCGGCGCCAGCAGGGATGCCAGCATCAGCAGCAGTGTTGTTTTACCTGCCCCGTTGGGCCCGATCAGGGCAGTCACTTTGCCTGCCGGGGCGTGGAAGTCCATGTGCTCGACGGCGTGTACCTGCCCGAACTTCCGGCTTACCGCGGCGGCCGAGATGCCGTCCGCAGTCCGTTCCGCCGGCAGTGCCGGCTCTCCGGTTGAGTCCTCTTCTATTGCCATTTCCTGCGCACCTGTCCCCCAAGTCCCTGCATGCATACTGACTATCTGAGCGTACGCCTGCGGTGTTGCCTCCCGTGTCCGCCTTAAGGCGGAGATTCGGTCACAATTCAACGGCGGGCGGCAGCGGCGATAAACTGGGCTGAACAAGTCACGCCGTCGCGCCGCAAGGCCGCCTGGCCGCCAGAACTCCGATTGATTCAGTGAAGGTACGCGCATGAGTACGCCCACTACCGAAGTGCACACCGCAGCCCAGCCGCAGGGGCGGCCCGACGGCGGTGCCGTCACCAAGCAGCTGATTGTCCAGAAGTTCGGCGGGTCCTCCGTGGCGGACGCCGAGGGCATTAAGCGGGTTGCCCGGCGCGTGGTTGATGCACAGCGGGCCGGCAACGAGGTGGTTGTGGTGGTTTCGGCCATGGGCGACACCACTGACGAGCTGCTGGACCTCGCCGGCCAGGTCACGGATTCCGCCCCCGCCCGGGAAATGGACATGCTGCTTTCCGCAGGTGAGCGTATCTCCATGGCGCTGCTGGCGATGGCCATCAACAAGTTTGGTGCGTCTGCCCAGTCCTTCACCGGATCCCAGGCCGGCATGATCACCGACGGCATCCACGGCAAGGCCCGGATCATCGACGTCGACCCCCACCGCATCCGTACGTCCCTGGACAAGGGACACATCGCCATCGTGGCCGGCTTCCAGGGCATGAGCCGGACCACCAACGAGATCACCACCCTGGGCCGCGGCGGCTCGGACACCACGGCTGTGGCCCTGGCCGCGGCGCTCGAAGCCGACGTCTGCGAGATCTACACCGACGTGGACGGCATCTACACCGCAGACCCCCGGGTGGTGCCTGCCGCGCAGAAGATCGACACCATCTCCAGCGAGGAAATGCTTGAACTGGCCGCTTCGGGTGCCAAGATCCTCCACCTGCGCTGCGTCGAGTACGCCCGCCGGTTCGGTGTGCCCCTGCACGTCAGGTCCTCATTCAGCCAGAACGAAGGCACATGGGTCATCCCCAGCGCCGAAGACAAGATCACCACTCAAGAGGGAGTTGCCTTGGAGCAGCCAATCATCTCCGGCGTTGCGCACGACCGATCCGAAGCCAAGGTCACCGTGGTGGGCGTTCCGGACATCCCCGGCAAGGCCGCCGCGATCTTCCAGGTCATCGCCGATGCCCACTCCAACATCGACATGATCGTCCAGAACGTCTCGACGCATGGCACCGGCAGGACCGACATCTCCTTCACGCTGCCCATCGTTGAAGGTGCTGACGCCCTGGCCGCGCTCAAGGCAGCCCAGCCCGAAATCGGCTTCGAGAACATCGAATACAACGAGCAGATCGGCAAGCTGTCCCTGATCGGCGCCGGCATGCGGTCACACCCGGGCGTTTCCGCGACATTCTTCAAGGCGCTGTCCGCGGCCGGGATCAACATCAACATGATCTCCACCTCGGAGATCCGCATCTCCGTGGTCACGCACGCTGACCTGCTGGACGATGCCGTCCGTGCCATCCACAAGGCTTTCGACCTCGACAGCGAGAAAGAAGCCACGGTTTACGGCGGCACAGGCCGCTAAGCACCTGCCAACAAACCCAACGCGGGGTCACTTCCGGCCCGATAATCGACGGTTATCGGGCCGGAAGTGACCCCGCGTTGCTTTTGGTTCAGGAATGCTTGTTCAGGTCTTCACGACGGACTGCATAGTGGTGGCCTTCGGAATCGGTTTCCACTTCGAAGTGGGAAAGATCCTCATCGGAGGCCTGCTCGAATTCATCATGTTTGTGAACCACCGGCGCGTCCGGATCCAGGCGTGTCGCCGGTCCAAAGACAAAGCGGAGCCGGTCAGTCACGTTCATAAAGCGGCTGAGGGCATGTGCCATATTCTGCACCCCCTTTCCCACATCCCGGGCGAAAAGTGCACTGCCCCTCACAGGGGGGCCAGTGCCCCTATTTTACGCCCGGAGGGACAAAAAGGCCCCGGCGAAAGCAGGAGCCTGTGCTCAGCGCAGGGACTTGTCGTCCGGGTTCTTCGGAACCACGTACGTGGTCCCGTCAGGCCGGTGCAGCGTCTCCCACTGCTGGCTCTCCGCTTCACGCTGGGCTAGGAGCCTGCGGTTCTCCTCCGTCATGTCATGGACCAGGGAACTGCGGTTGGCCGGGCCGAAGATGGCCCGGAGCTTGCCGGTTGCCCGCATGAACCGCTGTGACGCGTTGTCCTTGACCACTGAAGTGACTCCTTCAAAAGAAACCCTGTTGATGAGTCCAGTGTACGCTAATAATTAGTGCACTAACTGTTTGGAGGCAGTGATGACCACCACCGTGAACCCGGCTGCGCAAGAGCAGGACGACCTGCTCCTGGAACACCAGCTCTGCTTCGCCCTGACGGTGGCGTCCCGAAGCGTGGTGGGCGCCTACAGGCCGGTGCTGGACAAACTGGGCCTGACCCACCCCCAGTACCTGGTCATGCTGTGCCTCTGGGAGCAAAGCCCGCGCACCGTGCGCAACATCAGTGACGCGCTCGCCCAGGAGCCCGCCACCATCTCCCCCCTCCTCCGGCGCCTCGAGACGGCCGGACTGCTGACGCGCAGGCGGGTGGACGGCAACGAACGCTCCCTGGCCGTTCAACTCACCGCTGCCGGCTCGGAACTCCGGCAACAGGCGCTCGCCGTTCCGGGCACCATGATGGAGCGGCTGGGCCTGACCCGGGAACAGGTGGCCCAGCTGCATGCGGCGATGATGGGACTGATCGCTGCCACCGCAGAGACCAGTGCCGGGACCACCACCGGGGAGCCATAGTCCCGGCAGTAGAATGGGAGCAATCCTAGGAGGCCGTGCGCGTGCGTAAATTGCTGTTCCAGGTGTTGGCCGTGGCAGTGTCAGCAGGCCTGGTGTCGGCCTGTTCTGCCGGATCAGGCGGCGGTCAGCCCACTTCATCCTCGCCGTCAGCCACCCAGACCGCCACGTCTACACCGTCAGCCACACCGGCGCCGGATGCCGAAACGTCAGTTCCCGCGCCGGCGCCGCCGGCCCCGACAGCACCTCCGGCCGGCCCCGGGGCAGGAAACGCGGAACTGGCCATCATGGTCAAACCGTCCGAAACCGAAGCGGCCCTGAATTACACACTGGTCTGCCAAGGTGGCGTGCCGTCGGCGGAAAGCAGGCACCCCGCCGCGGAAACCGCCTGTACCGCGCTCAAGGAAAACCCAGCCATCCTGAGCCCGTCAACCAAGAACACAGCCCAGGCCTGCACCGAGCAATACGGCGGGCCGCAACAGGCCACGGTCACCGGGATAGTAGACGAGACCCCCGTGGATGCCACCTTCGCGAGGACCAACGGCTGCGAAATCAGCGCCTGGAATGCAGCCCAGGCCGTCCTGGGTTCCAGCGGTGGAACAGCTTAGCCTGCTGGCGGCCGACGACTGCCGCGTGCGCGAAGCCGCGCACGTCCAGCGCGTCCGCCGTTACGCCGATCCCTACCTTGCCCGGCGCTCCGCCGGCCGCAAGCACCCGGTGGAAGACTTCCTCTTTACGTACTACACCCAAAAGCCGGGCCAGCTGCTGCGCTGGCACCCGGGGGCCGGCGTCGTGCTTGCCGGCGAGTCCGCCACGGTGCGCAGCGGCTGGAAACACTACCGAACGCTCGACGACCGCGAACTCGCCTCCGTCGGGTTGCCTGCGGGAACCGCGGCAGTCACCTTTGACCGCGCAGCCTTCCTCGCCGACCGCCGTGAAGCCGTCACCTTCGCTGAGATTATTCTCCGCGGGACCGCAGCCCGCCCCGCCCAGTTCGGCTGCTTCGGGCTGCACGAATGGGCCATGGTGTACCACCAGGACAGGTTCGACCTGCGCCACGAGTACCTGCAGCTGCGGTTGGGGCCGGCCGGCACGGACAAGGTGGTGGAGGACAACAGGATCCGCTGCACCCACTTCGACGCGTTCCGCTTCTACACTCCGGACGCCGTCCCGCTGAATGAGTTGGCGCCGAGCCGCGAGACCCAGCGCCACCTCGAACAGCCCGGCTGCCTCCACGCCAACATGGATCTGTACAAGTGGGCGTACAAGCTGCTGCCGGCCCTGCCCAGCGAGCTGGTGATGGACTGTTTTGAGTTGTCCTGGCGGATCCGCGCCATGGACATGCAGGCTTCCCCTTACGACCTCGCCGAGTGGGGTTACCCGGCCATTCCCATTGAAACCCCGCAAGG
>DATFAE010000049.1:0-7967 GCA_035254945.1 Arthrobacter sp.
ACCACCTGCACGCCCTGCGCCGCTACGCGCCCGACTTCAGTGTCGACGTCGTCCTGGCCGATCCTGCATCGGTACCGGACCGGCAGGAATTCGAGAAAGCTGCGGAGATGATCGGCGCCGAGGTTGTCTTGGGTAAAGTGGGGGCGTCGGGCCGCCGACCCGTCCATGACCCTTTGCGTCTGGCAGCGGCGTACCACGACATTTTTGGGAACAGTTAGGAAGGTGCCATGGCACTGACAGCATCAGTCAAGGAAGAACTGTCCCGTCTGGACATCAAGAAATCTTCGGTCCGCAAGGCCGAGGTCTCTGCGATGCTCCGGTTCGCCGGCGGCCTGCACATCATCTCGGGCCGGATCGTGATCGAAGCCGAAGTGGACCTGGCGTCCACGGCACGGCGCCTCCGCGCGGCCATCGCCGAAGTCTACGGACACCAGAGCGAGATCATCGTTGTCTCCGGCGGCGGACTCCGCAAGGGCAGCCGCTATGTTGTCAGGGTGGTGCGCGACGGCGAGGCCCTCGCCCGGCAGACCGGGCTGCTGGACGGCCGTGGCCGGCCCGTCCGGGGGCTGCCGTCCGCCGTCGTGAACGGTTCCGCGGCCGACGCCGAAGCCGTATGGCGCGGGGCCTTCCTCTCCCACGGATCCCTGACCGAGCCCGGCCGGTCCTCGTCCCTGGAAGTCACATGCCCAGGGCCCGAATCGGCGCTGGCCCTGGTGGGGGCAGCGCGGCGCCTGGGCATCCAGGCCAAGGCACGGGAAGTCCGGGGAGTGGACCGAGTCGTCATCCGCGACGGAGACACCATCGCCGCCCTCCTGACCCGCATGGGCGCCCACGACGCCCTCATGGTGTGGGAAGAACGCCGGATGCGCAAGGAAGTCCGTGCCACCGCGAACCGGCTGGCCAACTTTGACGACGCCAACCTCAGGCGCTCCGCGCAGGCCGCCGTGGCCGCCGGCGCGCGGGTGGACCGTGCCCTGGAGATCCTGGGCGACGATGTCCCGGACCACCTTAAATACGCGGGCGAACTCCGGGTGGCCCACAAGCAGGCCAGCCTGGACGAACTGGGCCGGCTGGCTGACCCCGTGATGACCAAAGACGCCATCGCCGGCCGCATCCGAAGGCTGCTGGCCATGGCCGACAAACGTGCCCTCGACCTCGGCATCCCCGGCACCGACGCCAATGTGACGCCGGAAATGCTGGACGAGTAGCAGCCCCCTAGAATCAAGACCATGTGACGGAAATGCCCGCCATCTCCGCTGCAGCATTCCTCCGGATGCGAGCCATCCGGATGCATAATCGACAGCGTTACCAACCGGACAGCCAGTCCACGACAATGGAGGATTTTGTGACCGAGTACGTATTGCCTGAACTCAGCTACGACTACGCCGCCCTCGAGCCGCATATTTCTGCGCGCATCATGGAGCTGCACCACAGCAAGCACCACGCTGCCTACGTTGCAGGGGCCAACAACGCCCTGGCCCAGCTGGCAGAGGCGCGCGACAAGGGCGACTTCGCCAACATCAACCGCCTTTCCAAGGACCTCGCGTTCCACACCGGCGGCCACGTCAACCACTCAGTGTTCTGGAACAACCTGTCCCCGGACGGCGGCGACAAGCCCGAGGGCGAGCTGGCCGCTGCCATCGACGACGCCTTCGGCTCATTTGACGCCTTCCGTGCCCAGTTCAGCGCCGCGGCGCTCGGCCTGCAGGGCTCCGGCTGGGGTTTCCTGGCCTATGAGCCCATCGGCGGCAACCTGGTCATCGAGCAGCTCTACGACCAGCAGGGCAACGTCGCACTGGGCACCACCCCGCTGCTGATGCTGGACATGTGGGAGCACGCCTTCTACCTGGACTACGTCAACGTCAAGGCCGACTACGTCAAGGCATTCTGGAACATCGTGAACTGGGCCGACGTCGCCAAGCGCTTCGAAGCCGCACGCACCAACGCCACGGGACTCATCACCCTTCCGTAGTGACTGGTACAACATGCGCCTGTAACAAACTTCACATTTCGGCGGTTTAGGGCCGGAATGTGGAAGGTCCGCCCCCGCACTTGCGGGGGCGGACCTACTTAAACGTAAGATGGATCACGGAAGGCGGTTAGCCTTCAGCAACGTGGCTGGTCGCCCTCCAATCTGTTAATCATCTCTGCCCAATGGCGTGCGGGATCTGTTAGTTGGCTTGAACGCCCGCTCAACTAGTTGTGCTTAAGCAAGCACCAAGGAGACTGAAAAAGTGACGACCCGTATTGGTATCAACGGCTTTGGCCGTATCGGCCGCAACTACTTCCGCGCAGCACTCGCACAGGGTGCGGACCTTGAGATCGTTGCAGTCAACGACCTCACCAGCCCCGAGGCTCTGGCCCACCTGCTCAAGTACGACTCCGTCGGCGGCCGCCTGACCGAAACCGTTGAGGTCAAGGACGGAAACATCGTTGTCAACGGCAACGTCATCAAGGTCCTTGCCGAGCGCGATCCGGCCAACCTCCCGTGGGGCGAGCTGGGTGTGGACATCGTCATCGAGTCCACAGGCTTCTTCACCAAGGCAGCCGCCGCACAGAAGCACATCGATGCAGGAGCCAAGAAGGTCCTGATCTCGGCTCCGGCTTCCGACGAAGACATCACCATCGTGATGGGCGTCAACCACGAACTCTACGACTCCGCAGCGCACCACATCATTTCCAACGCGTCCTGCACCACCAACTGCCTGGGCCCGCTGGCCAAGGTCATCAACGACGAGTTCGGCATCGAACGCGGCCTGATGACCACCGTCCACGCCTACACCGCCGACCAGAACCTGCAGGACGGCCCGCACAACGACCTCCGCCGCGCCCGCGCCGCCGCCATCAACATGGTTCCCACCTCCACCGGTGCGGCCAAGGCAATCGGCCTGGTCCTGCCGGAACTCAAGGGCAAGCTGGACGGCTACGCCATCCGCGTACCGGTCCCCACCGGCTCCGCCACGGACCTCACCGTCACCGTCGGCCGCGAAACCACGGTTGAGGAAGTCAACGCAGCACTGAAGAAGGCTGCCGACTCCGACGCCTTCCAGGGCATCCTGACCTACACGGACGCTCCGATCGTGTCCTCGGACATCGTGGGCGACCCCGCGTCGTCCATCTTCGACTCCGGGCTGACCAAGGTCATCGGCAACCAGGTCAAGGTTGTTTCCTGGTATGACAACGAATGGGGCTACTCCAACCGCCTGGTGGACCTGACGGAGCTCGTCGCATCCAAGCTGGGCTAGGGTTAGACACATGACATTTCACACCCTCAACGAACTGATCGCTGAAGGTGTCCGCGGGCGGTACATTCTTGTCAGAAGTGACCTGAATGTGCCGCTCGACGGCTCTACAGTGACTGACGACGGCCGGATCAAGGCCTCACTTCCAGTCCTGACGAAGCTCACGGACGCCGGTGCCAGCGTGCTGGTAACAGCCCACCTCGGACGGCCCAAGGGCGCTCCGGAGGAGAAGTACTCGCTCAAGCCTGCCGCGTCCCGGCTGGCCGAACTCGCAGGATTCAAGGTCTCCCTCGCGGACGACACCGTCGGCAGCTCCGCCAAGGCGCAGGCCGCGGCCCTGCAGGACGGCGAAGTCCTTGTCCTGGAGAACGTCCGCTTCGACGCCCGCGAAACGTCCAAGGACGACGCCGAACGCGCCGCCTTCGCCGATGAGCTTGTGTCCCTCACCGGGGACAACGGCGCCTTCGTTGATGATGCCTTCGGTGCCGTGCACCGCAAGCACGCCAGCGTCTACGACGTCGCCACCCGGCTGCCGTCGTTCCAGGGCGACCTCGTGCACACCGAAGTGGAGGTGCTGCGCAAGCTCACGGCTGACACGCAGCGTCCCTACGTGGTGGTGCTCGGCGGTTCCAAGGTCTCGGACAAGCTGGCCGTCATCGACAACCTCATCGGCAAGGCTGACACCATCCTGGTGGGCGGCGGAATGCTGTTCACCTTCCTCGCGGCGGAGGGCCACAAAGTGGCCGGCAGCCTCCTCGAGGAGGACCAGATCCCCGTGGTCCAGGACTACCTGAAGCGGGCAGCCGACGCCGGCACCGAGTTCGTTGTGCCCACCGACATCGTGGTGGCCGGCAAGTTCGCCGCTGACGCCGACCACGAGACCGTCCCCGCGGACGGCATCGAGGACAGCAGCTTCGGTGCCCAGGGCATTGGCCTGGACATCGGACCCGATTCCGCCGCCGCTTTCGCGGAGCGGATCAAGGGCGCCAAGACGGTGTTCTGGAACGGGCCCATGGGCGTCTTCGAGTTCGAGGCCTTCTCCGGCGGTACCCGGGCAGTGGCGCAGGCCCTGACCGAAGCCGACGCGTTCACCGTGGTGGGCGGCGGCGACTCCGCTGCCGCAGTGCGGACGCTCGGCTTCTCGGACGACCAGTTCGGACACATTTCCACCGGCGGCGGCGCCAGCCTGGAATACCTCGAAGGCAAGGACCTTCCCGGACTGACCGTCCTGGACCGCTAGGTAAACCCGGCTGCCAAGCACGTGGACTGCCAAGTCCTCCGGCCGGCAGGGAGCCCGCTGGCTCCCTGCCGGCCGATTACATCCTTAGAACTTTTGGAGAATTTGTGACTACGTCAACGAACGGCACTTTTGACCGTACACCTTTCATCGCGGGCAACTGGAAGATGAACATGGACCACGTCCAGGGCATCACCCTCCTGCAGAAACTGGCCTGGACCCTGTCTGACGCCAAGCACGACTACAGCCGGGTCGAGGTTGCGGTCTTCCCTCCGTTCACGGACCTTCGCGGCGTGCAGACGCTGGTGCAGGGCGATGAACTGGACGTTGCCTACGGCGCGCAGGACCTGTCCCAGTTCGACTCCGGAGCCTACACCGGAGATATTTCCGGCCAGTTCCTCGGCAAGCTGGGCTGCAAGTACGTGCTGGTGGGCCACAGCGAACGCCGCACCATCCACAACGAGTCGGATGAGGTCCTCAATGCCAAGGTCAAAGCGGCCTACAGGCACGGAATCGTTCCCGTGCTGTGCGTCGGCGAAGGCCTGGAAATCCGCCAGGCCGGCACCCACGTCGAGCACACCCTGGCCCAGCTCCGCGCCGGCGTCGCCGGGCTCACCCCCGAACAGGCTAGCGAGCTGGTTGTGGCGTACGAGCCTGTCTGGGCCATCGGCACCGGAGAAGTGGCCGGGCCGGACGACGCCCAGGAAATGTGTGCCGCCATCCGCGCCGAACTGGCAACGATCTTCGGCGACGATGTCGCGGCAAAGATCCGTCTGCTCTACGGCGGTTCGGTCAAGGCCAGCAACGTTGCGGCTATCCTCAAGGAACGCGACGTCGACGGCGTGTTGGTGGGCGGCGCGAGCCTGGACCCGGCCGAGTTTGCTAATATTGTCAGGTTCGAGGGTCACCTGCTGACGGACTAGTCCGTTACGCAGCGCAAGGCTCCCGCATTCCAATCTTCTGAAAGGCCGTCGTGGACGTTCTTCATGTCATTCTGCAGATCCTCCTGGGCATCACCAGCCTTCTGCTGACGCTGCTTATCCTCCTGCACAAGGGACGGGGCGGAGGCCTGTCGGACATGTTCGGTGGCGGCATGAGCTCGGGACTGAGTTCCTCCGGCGTGGCAGAGCGCAACCTGAACAGGTTCACCGTCATCCTGGGCGTGACATGGGGCGTGGTGATCATCGCCCTCGGCCTCATCATGAGGTTCAGCGGCGCGGGCGACTCCTGACCGCGGGAAGCAACTGATCCCCATGGGGCACTGCCGCCAGGGGAAACTCCGAACTAAACTGTGGCTGTTGGCTCCCAACAGCCACAGTTCCGTTTAAGCGGTCAGGAGTCCCGATGGTACATAGTGCTTCAGGCTTCCGCGGCACCCGCGTGGGTGTCACGGAGGGAGCCGGACCCAGGCACCAGTCCGAAGACCTTCACGGCGAAAGCTTGCCGCGAATCCGCGTGTCCTACTGGTGCGCCAAAGGACACGAGACGACACCGGTGTTTATCAAGCTTCCTCAGGACCAGATCCCCGTGATGTGGGACTGCCGCAGGTGCGGCGCCCCGGCGTCCAGGGACGGCAGTGAGGCCGCAGGGCTGGACGCGCCGGACGAGGGCTTCAAAAGCCACCTTGAATACGTTAAAGAAAGACGCTCCGACCAGGACGCGGAAGACGTCCTGGCCGGAGCGCTCGAAAGGCTACGCGCCCGCGGCGTCCCTGCGGACGAGCTGCTGCGGGACACGTGAGGCCGCGTTCTCGTCGATAAGCCACAGAGTCCGGGAAGTGCCCCGCGGACCGGCAGCGGGGACCTGGACAGGATTGGCACCGGCAAGCGCCAGGCCGACTGCGCCGGCTTTGTCCTCGCCGGCTACTACCATCCAGACCTCGGCGGCAGTGTTGATTGCCGGAAGCGTCAGCGAGATCCGCAGCGGCGGGGGCTTGGGGGAGTTGCGGACGCCGACGACGGTGAGCGACTTCTCCCGGACGCCGCCCTGCTCGGGGAACAGGGACGCCACATGGGCGTCAGGGCCAACACCCAGCAGGACAACGTCCAGGCGTGGCAGGATGCCCGGCTGGTCCGGACGGTCATCTGACATGTCAGCAGCATGTTCGGCCTGGGCTGCTTCCCGGAGCCGGCGCGCGTAGTCCTCCGCGGCCTCCTCCGGCGTCTCAAAATCATCAGACGACGCCGGCTGGTGGATCCTCGCCGGATCCACCGGGATGTGGGACAGCAGGGCATCGAATGCCTGCTTGGTGTTCCGGTCGGCATCGTTGGCGGCAACAAACCGCTCGTCACCCCACCAGAAGTTCACCCTGGACCAGTCCACGGCGGGCGCCGCCGGAGAGTCAGCAACAGCCTTCAGCGTACCGATGCCTACAGTGCCGCCGGTCAGCACCACCGTGGCCTCACCGTACTTGTCCTGCACGTCCACGAGCTTGGTGATCAGGCGGGCCGCGATGGCAGCCATCAGGACGGACGAATCAGGATGAATGCTTACTCTTGGGTCAACGCTCACTGGGTCGGACGCTCCTTAGATTGGTACGTGGCAGTCCAATAGTAATCACTTCTCCGAAGACCTCGTCGGGGTCGAGCCGGCGGAGTTCTTCGGCGAGGCAGTCGCGGAGGCTGCGCCGTGGCAGGGAGATCCGCTGGGCGGGCTGGCCTGGCTGCGTCAGTTCCGCGACGGACAGTCCTGGGCGGAAGAGCTGCACGTCGCCGCCGGGCCGGGACAGCCGGACGCGGCGGATGCCGGTCCCGGCGGGGTCCGCGACGATCGTGACGGGCGCGTCCAGGGACAGCGTGAGCCAGGCCGCGAGCAGGATGGTGGACGGGGAGTCGGAGGCACCTTCGACGGCCACGGCGGTCACCGGGGAGGAATCGACCTGGTCCAGGACGGCTGCGAGCTGGATCCGCCAGTTGGTCAGCCTGGTCCAGGCGAGGTCGGTGTCCCCGGCTTTGTACGTGGAGCGGATGTTCTCCAGCGCCAGCTGGGGGTCGGACTCGTTGGCTGAGTCCGTGATCCGGCGGTGCGCGATCCGGCCGATCGAGGTTTCGCACGCGTTCTCCGGCGCCCCGTGCGGCCACCAGGCCACGATCGGGGCGTCCGGAAGCAGCAGGGCCGCGACGAGGGACTCGCTTTCGTGGGCGAGCTCGCCGTAGCCGCGCAGCACGATGACCTCCGAGGCGCCGGCGTCCCCGCCCACGCGGATCTGCGCGTCCAGCCGGTCCGGGGCCTGCGCTCCGGCGTCGGCGAGGACGATGATCCGGCAGGGGTGTTCGCGGCTGGCCTCGTTCGCGGCTTCGATCGCTTCTTCCTCGAGCCCGGACTTGGTCACAACCACCAGGGTCAGGACCCGGCCCAGCGCGATCACGCCGCCCTGTTCACGCAGCGACATGATCTTCTTGGAGATCTTCGAGGTGGTGGTGTCCGGCAGGTCTACAATCATGGCCTTCTCCAGGTTCGTCCGTCACGGGCCAGCAGCTCATCAGCGC
>DATFAE010000050.1:0-2071 GCA_035254945.1 Arthrobacter sp.
GCGGTGCCGTTGGCCTGGCAGCCGATCAGGTAGCTGGCCTGGGCGAGGTCTTCATCGTAAATGCGCTCGATAAGCATCTGGGCACTCCTTCGGATAAGAGGGGGTAGTTTTGTCGGTCTTTCTCACTCCAACGTGTATACCCATGGGGGTATTCCGCAACATCGGAGGTGTCAGCTTCTTTTGCGGTGGTATTAGGACTGTTGCCCTGCGGCGTCGGCCCGGAGTTTGTCCATGTCCAGGTTCTTGACGGCCTGGATGACCTCTTCCAGGCCGGCGGCATTGAGGGCTCCGGGCTGGGAGAAGACCAGTGTCTTGTCCTTGAAGGCCATCAGCGTAGGGATGGAGGTGATGCTCGCCGCCGCGGCAAGAGCCTGTTCTGTTTCGGTGTCCACCTTGGCGAAGGTGATGTCCGGGTGCTGTTCTGCCGCCTTCCCGTAGGTGGGGGCGAACATGCGGCAGGGGCCGCACCAGGCTGCCCAGAAGTCAACGAAGACGATCTCGTTGTTTTCCAGGGTCTCGGCGAAGCTCTGCTGGGTAATGTCGATGGTTGCCATGTCTTTCGTGTCCTTTCGGGAGTTGCGGTGGGGGAGAGGCGGGGCGGTGGGGTGGCGGGGCTGCAGGGGTCAGGTGGTGGGCAGGCCGGTGCGGGTCCAGGCGATCATTCCGCCGGCCATGGTGTCCGCGGTGAAGCCGGCTCCGTTGAGGGCGTCGGCGACGCGGGCTGAACGGTTGCCGCTGCGGCAGACCACAATGACGGGGACCGCGGGGTCCAGTTCGGACAGGCGTGCCTGCAGCTGGCCCATAGGGATGTGCAGGGCGCCGGGGATCATGCCTTCCTCGACTTCGAAGTCCTCGCGGACATCGAGGATGCGGGCCGTGGAGCGCCGCTGATCGGCTTCGGTGATGGTGATTTCAGCCATTGGATTCTCCTTCGATTGTGGGGTGTTGTTAGCGGACGGGTTCGCCGGCCTGGCGCCAGGCGCCCATCCCGCCGCGCAGGGAGTAGGCCTCGTAACCCTGGGAAGCGAGGAGCCGGGCCGCTGAAGCGGAGCGGACCCCGGACTGGCACATGGCTATCACCGCCCGGTTCCCGTTGATTCCGGCGGTGCTGGTTTGCAGCCGGTCCAGCGGGAAGTGCTTGGCCTGGGGTGCCCGTCCGGTCCGCCACTCCTGGGCGGAGCGGACGTCGATCAGCGCGGCACCTGAGGACAGGAGGTCCTTGGCCTCAGCTACTGAGACTGTCTTGTAGGGCTTGCTGAAGGCTTTTTTCAGGGAGCTGATGAGGCCCATGGTGTGTTCTCCTTGGTTGGTGGTGGCGGATTCAGGCCGGTGTTGGGACGTTGCTGCGGCGGACGCTGCGGTTGCGCAGGGGGCAGGAGCTGATGAAGAACCAGCAGATTCCGGCAGTGGCTGCCGTAAGGGCCGCGACTCCGGCGGCGATGAACCACCGCAGGTCGGCAGGAGCCTGCTGGATGAGGACGAAGGTTCCCATGGCCAGGACAAACCAGCCGAACGCTTTGCGCAGGGCGGCCTCCGGGATGCGGCCGGCGAGTTTGGAGCCGGCAAGGGTGCCAACGATGGCTGCGGCTGTCACGCCGAGGGTGACGCCCCAGTCGAGCTGGACGGTGGTGAGGTAACCGGCGAGCCCTGCGAAGGACTTCATCGTGATGACCACCAGGGAGGTGCCTACGGCAACGGACATCGGCAGACCGCCCAGGAGTGCGAGGGCCGGGACCACCAGGAATCCGCCGCCCGCGCCCACCAGGCCGGTCACGAGTCCGACGACGGCCCCGTCCAGCAGGACCCTGCCAAGGGGAAGTTCGTGCTTGACCGGCGGCGCGCCGTCGTCGGACTTCTTCTTCCGGCCGCGAAGCATGGCGATGGAGGTGGCCACCATCATCACCGCGAAGGCGATGAGCAGGATCTGGCCGGGGATGTGTCCGCCCAGGAGGCCGCCGACGAATGCGCCGGCCATGCCGGCCGCGCCGAAGATCAGGCCGGTCCGCCACATCACCCTGCCGCCGCGGGCGTGGCTGAACACGCTGACCGCGGAGGTGACGCCGACGACGAA
>DATFAE010000051.1:0-3791 GCA_035254945.1 Arthrobacter sp.
GCTGGAAGTACCCATCCCAGGCCGTGCCGGCCAGATTCTGGCGACGGGCTTCAGCTACGATCCTGCTGTGCGCAGTGAACAGGTTGCACTGCTGGGAAACCTGATGGACGGGTTTGCGGATGTCCGACGGCTGGGATCGGCTGCACTTGACCTGTGCCTGGTCGCTGACGGAACCCATGATGCCTTCGGCGAACGGGGCCTGAACGAACATGATTTCTCCGCTGGCGCGTTGATTGCGGAGGAAGCCGGCTGCTGGGTCCGGCGGCCGCGGCTGATGAGTCCGTTGGATGGCGGACCCGCCGATGACGACCGGCTCGCGGCCTGGACCTGCGCCGGGACGTTGGAACTGTCAGGAAAGTTTCCACTGTGACCTGTTGGGTCTGCTGTTGGCGGACCCAACAGGTGGTGCCTGACGCTGTCGGGCGTGGCATTTCCGGGCCACTAGCATTGACAGGTGCAGCCGCAGATTATCTGCCCTCAAGTGGGGTTCACAGCGATGTAGGTTCTGCATTAGGGTCGTCTCGGAACGCACGGATTATCTACCCTGACGAGGTACGTTCGTATGCCGCAGTCCCTGATTCCGTTTCCGTCGACCACCCACCCGATCGTCCCGATTTCACGGCGCTGGATCGCGTTCAGCGTCATCCACAAGGCTGGAGGCCCGTCCTGGGCAGTAGTGGACTCCTCCACCTACGAGTTGCATTCTGAGGCCAGCGCCTACCTTCACTACCTTCTGGGTTCTGCCCGGTCCGCCAACACCATCCGGGCCTACGCGCAGCGCCTGGCCGCTTTCTTCACCTGGCTCGGTCCGGCGAGGTTGGACTGGACTGACGGTGTTCCTGTCGTTTCCCGGTTCATCCGGGAGCTCGCCGTCACCGCGTTGAACGCCCCGGAGGGAAACGCGGAATATCGTGAGCCGCGCTACCGGAGCGGGAAAACAATGAACCAGTATGCCGCGGCAATAACCCAGTTCTACATGTGGGCCGCGCGCAGTGATCTGGTCAGTGAGAAGACGGCCGCAGGCTTCTACGAAACCAGAATCGCCTACGGCTATTCCGGTGACAGACTCCTGCCGGGCCAGGTGTTGAGGTCCCGGGCAGTTCGCGTCAAGGAAATCGAAGAAGCCCCGAAGTTGCTGAATGAAACCGGTGCGGAGTCGTTGCTGGAGGCGGTCTCCAACCACCGTGACCGTTTCCTGGTGGCACTGATGGTCGAAACGGGCGTCCGGATCGGTGAGGCCTTGGGGCTGCGGACAGAGGATCTGCACCTTTTCCATGACTCGCGTGCCGTCGGTTGTGTGTCCGTTGGGCCACATATCCACGTCCGGCGGCGACAGAATCCCAACGCTGCGCTGTCCAAATCCTCGAACCCACGCACAGTCCCGGTCACTGAAGCGGTCTGCACCCTGTATTACCTGTACCTTGAGGACCGCATCGACCGGTTGACCCAGGATTCCAACCCGATGGTCTTCGTCAACCTGTATTCCCGGTCCCATGTCGGGGAAGCGTTGAAGTACTCCAACGCCGTGAAGATGTTCTACCGCTCTTCAGGCCGTGCTGGGCTCCGGGTAAACCCGCACATGACACGGCACACCGCGGCGACCCGCTGGAAGAGGGCAGGAGTGCCGACGCGGGACGTTCAGGCACTGCTCGGGCACCGCAGTCCCTCATCCCAGCTCGTGTATGAGCACTCCTCCGACCAGGACCTGCGCGAGGCCATCGAACGTGTCCGGTTCCGTTCGTCGGAGCCCACATGAGCGGCGGACAATCAGTCATCTTCGATGTTTCTCCGGTCCTACCGCGGCCGGAACCAGTCGACCCGGCCGCGGACCTTGCAGGCTTCCAGCACATGCTTGCCCAGGAAATCCGGGACGATTGGCGGCCGGAGGAATGGGACAGCGAGGCCTGGGTCTTCACCGGAGTTCCTGGCCACTTGGGCACGCTCGTCAACCAGTGCAGGTTCCCTGGCTGCCATGGCCCCTCATTTACACGCCGCAGCGGGCTGTGCAACGTCTGCACCGGCCGCTACCTCCGGCACACCAGACGCCTCGGCGCCATGACCGCCGAGGCCTGGGTCGAAAGGGCAGTCCAGCTGCAGGACACCAACTGGGCATCCCGCGTCGTCCCGATCCTGTGTTCGGTGACGAACTGCACAAACCGTAGCAAGGGACTTGGTGTGCCCTTGATGACCCCGACGGAGGGGAACCCCAAACGATGGCACCAGCAAAAAGACCGGCTCCCTCCCCTGTGTCTGGGCCACCAACCACGCCACACAGTCGAAGACATCAAGGAATGGATCGCGTCCCAAGCCGCCAATCCGGTAGCAGCGCCAGAGTATTGCGCAGTTCCGTGGTGCGGCTACAAACGTCACCACGCCAACCAGACGGGCATCTGCAGAATGCACGCCAAGCTGATCCACGACCCGAGTGAGCTTGCGCTGCATCTTGAACGCGAAGCTGTCGTCTCTCTGGAACCTGACGGCTACCGGGAAATCCACGCGCCGCCGGCGAGAACCGACGGGTACGAACTCAACCTGGCCCCTCTACGCCGCCGGCACCCGGGACTGGCCACGGAACTGCTGTGGTCCCTTCAGCATCAGGACCGCATTGGCTTCCCGATCAACATCACCACGACCAAGGCCCTCATCAAGTCGGCGCTGGAATTCCCTCAGGCCACGAAGTCCTTCCTGAACGCCGACACCCACGCACTTGCTGAGGGCAATATGCTGTGTTCCGTAAATGCCTGGTCCATGTTCCGGGTGGTGCGGGCGAGGTTGCTGGAACGCTACGTCCCGTGGTCCACGGACGGTGATCTGCTGCAATCGGACCTCATCCCGTTCGGTCTGCTCATGACCTCTTCAAACAGATCCGGCTCCGCACGATCCATGGCTGCCCTGGATTTCCGCCCGATCCCTCTGGACTGGGCCCGGCACATGACCAAGCTCTGGATCCTGGAGCGGTCCACCACCGAAACCTCCTCGACGACCCTCATCACTCACGTCGCAAGACTATGCACCGACTTCATCGTCCAATGCTCGGCGCGACGCCTTCCCGCGCCGACCAACGCATCCGGACTGACCCGCGAGCATGGCAAGGTGCTCGCACATGCACTGGCCGGCCTGACGCGGCTCGACGGAAAACCCCTGACCAACGCCTACAAACGCTTTCTCGGGTCAACCGTGGCTGGCATGATCGACTACACCCGGAAGAACTCTGACCTGTTCGAACACACCACGCTCTCCTTCTCCCTCGACTACGACCTGCAAATCCCACTAGAAGACGCCCCAGGGACAGACGCTGACGACGAGACCGGACGGGCAATCCCCGAACCCGTCATCGAGTACCTCTTCAAACAGTTACCCACGGCCCGTGTCGCCAGTCCGACCTCGGCCGCGGTCCCCAATGACGTCTATAAAGCAGCCTTCACCTGCTACATGACCCTGCTGCGCGACGCCGGGAGGCGGCCGAACGAGACGGCAAGCCTCCGAAGGGAATGCCTGAGCTACGACAGGACCGGTCAAGCCACCCTGCTGTGGCACAACGACAAAGGCAGACGCAGGGGCAGGCGCCTCCCCATCTGGGCAGAAACCGCCCACGCCCTGGAGTCGTGGTTCATCATCCGCGACCGCCACATCGAGGCGATGCCTGCCGGGCAGCAGGACTGGCTGTTTCCCACGTTCCGCTCCCGCGCCCGGGACAAACACCTCAAAACGGCCTGGTTCAACCGCCGGCTCCGTGACTGGATCGATAACCGGCTCCCGGACCTGCCCGGCCCGGCAAACGGCCCCGGAAC
>DATFAE010000052.1:0-5043 GCA_035254945.1 Arthrobacter sp.
GTGGATGATCTCTTCGCCCAAGGGCCAGGCAACGACGACGACGGCAACAGCGGAGCGTCGGGGGCCGCCGGAACCGCCGCCGGAACCGGCGCGGACGCCAACGGCCGGCCCCGCAGCCCGCTGGCGGTCAGGATGCGGCCGCGGACCCTGGATGACGTGGTGGGCCAGCAGCACCTGCTGGGACAGGGCTCGCCGCTGCGCCAGCTTGCGGCCGGCGCTGATGCAGGCGGGCCCGCGGGGCCGGCGTCGGTCATCCTCTGGGGACCTCCGGGCACGGGTAAAACCACCCTTGCGCACGTGATCGCCAAGGGGCGTGGACGGAAGTTCGTGGAACTGTCCGCCATCACCGCGGGAGTCAGGGACGTCCGGCGCGTGATGGACGAGGCACTGACCGCCCGGGACCTGTACAAAACCACCACCGTGCTGTTCCTGGACGAGATCCACCGTTTCAATAAGGCACAGCAGGATGCGCTGCTGCCCGGCGTGGAAAACCGCTGGGTGGTCCTGGTGGCGGCCACCACGGAGAACCCATCCTTCTCCGTGGTTTCACCGCTCCTTTCCAGGTCTTTGCTGCTGACCCTCAAGCCGCTCACCGACGACGACATCGAGGGCCTGGTCCAGCGGGCAGTCACCGACGCCCGGGGACTGAACGGGAAAATCGAACTCAGCGAGGAGGCATTGGCCCACCTGGTCAGGCTGTCCGGCGGCGATGCCCGGCGTGCCCTGACTGCGCTCGAAGCCGCCGCGGGCGTCGCATTTGGCGACGCCGACGACGCCGGTGACGGTCCCGTGACCGTCGAGCTGAAGCACACGGAGCGGGCCCTCGACGTGGCGGCCGTCCGCTACGACCGCGCCGGCGACCAGCACTATGACGTCGCCAGCGCCTTCATCAAGTCCGTCAGGGGCTCCGACGTCGACGCAGCCCTCCACTACCTGGCGCGGATGCTCGAAGCGGGGGAGGACCCCCGGTTCGTCGCCCGGCGGATCGTGATTTCCGCGGCCGAAGACGTTGGCATGGCGGATCCCACCGCCCTGCAGACCGCCGTGGCCGCCGCCCAGGCGGTACAGCTGATCGGCATGCCGGAAGGCAGGATCGTGCTGGCCGAAGCCGTGGTCCACCTGGCGACGGCCCCGAAGTCCAACGCCGCCTACATGGGCCTGAACAAGGCGGTGGCCGATGTCCGGGCCGGGCTGGGAAACGGGATTCCGGCGCACCTGCGGGACGCCCACTATCCGGGATCGAAGCAGCTGGGCCACGGCCTGGGCTACAAGTACGCCCACGACGCCCCGCACTCCGTCGCGACCCAGCAGTACCCGCCGGACGACCTGGTGGGCCGGGACTACTACCTGCCTACGGCCAACGGCGCTGAACGCGATATTGCCATCAGGCTTGAGCGGCTGCGGAAGATCATCAGGGGCGGCTGAGCCCTGGCGGCAGCAGCCTCAGGCCCCCACAGCGTCCCCAAGTTCGGCGGGCGCGACGTGCTCCAGCCTGGCACCGGAGGCAAGCAGCGCTTCCACCATCTGGGCCGGTCCCGGCCTTGCCAGCAGGAAGCCCTGCCCGGTCAGGCAGCCGAGAGCGCGGAGGAGGTCCAGCTGCCCTGGCGACTCGATGCCCTCGGCGACCACCTCCACGCCAAGATTCCGGGCCAGGCCCAGCAGATCCACCAGTGCAGCCTCGCGCGAGGTTGCAGGTCCCCGCCCCGCGAGGTGGCCGGCGTCGATCTTCCACAGGTCCGACGGCAGCGCCGCCAGCGCGCCGAGGGCGGGCGCGCGCGTTCCGAAGCCGTCGACGGCGATCCGGACGCCGAGTGCCTTGAGCCGGTTCAGGACGGACAGGCCACCGTCCGGGCTGCCTGCCAGGGCGGCCTCCGGGATTTCCAGCACCAGCCTGTCAGCCCGGGCGGCATGACCGCCAAGGAAGCGTTCGACGGCGGCCAGGGTGCGGTCATCGGGAAGCTGGCGGGAGGAGAGGTTGACGGCGATCCACAGGGTTTCGCAGCCGCTGATGGCCTGCCGCCAGCCAGCGGCCTGCTGGGTGGCGGTTTCCAGCACCCAGCACGTGATGGCCTGGATCTCGCCGGTCTCTTCAGCCAGGGGGATGAAATCAGCCGGGGCAAGAAGTCCCAGCGACGGATGCTGCCAGCGGACCAGTGCCTCGAGCCCAACTATTTCTCCGGTCAGCAGGTTCGCCACGGGCTGGTATTCAAGGCGCAGCTGCCGGGCGGCGACGGCCGATGCCAGGTCACTCCTGAGCGCCGCACGGTAGGCCATGTGGTCATGACCCCGCGAGTCAAAGAGCTGGTACCGTGCCTTGCCGCCGTGCTTGGCCATATACATCGCAAAGTCCGCCTGCCGCAACAGCTCCGCGGCGTCCACGGTCCCGGGGCTGCGCTGGGCGGCGCCAAGGCTGGCCGTCACGGTCAGGCGGTCATCGGCGACGAAGAATGGTGCCCGGAGCGCTACATGGATCCGTTCGGCAACGTCACCGGTGACGGAGTTTCCGTCGTCCTCCATCACCACGATCGCGAACTCGTCCCCGCCCAGGCGGGCCACGAGGTCATCGGCGCGGACGCAGCTTTGGAGCCGTTCCGCGATCTGGATGAGGAGGGCATCGCCCCGCTCGTGGCCCAGAGAGTCGTTGACGCCCTTGAAATCGTCGACGTCGATAAAGAGCAGGCCCTCAAGCCTGCCCCCGTTGCCCGTAGCGGCGCCGGGTTCCGGCTCGAACGATGCGGTGAGGCGCTCCATGAGGGCGGCGCGGTTGGGCAGGCCGGTGAGCGAATCATGGGTGGCGCGGTGCGTCAGTTCGAGGTGGCTGTCCTGCACAGCTGCTGCCATCGCGTTGAACGCTTCGGCCAGCTCACCGAGTTCATCCCGCCGGTGCACCGGAATCCGGTGTGTGTACTGGCCGGCCTGCAGTTTCAGGGCGCCCTCGCGGAGGCCATCCACCGGCCGCAGCAGGTCCTTGACCATCCTGCGGCGGAAAAAGAACGTTGCCGCTACAGCGACGGCAAACAGTCCGATCCGGGCAATAACGAGGATGAGTTCCAGGCCCGCGGTATAGGCCAGCGCCTTGTCCATGGCTGCCAGGGAAGACCGTTGCACGGCCGCGAGCAGCGTGCGGACCCGGGCGCTGTCTGCCGCAAACCCGGGAGACTCCGTAACACGGCCTCCCTGCACGGAGTCCACCTGAACAAACCAAAGGCCGTGGGACGCCAGGGATTCCTGCCATGCCTCCCGCGCGGCGCTGACGGTGGGCCCGGATTCCGCGGGAGTGGGAAGGTCCGCGGCGGCGTTGTCGAAAAGAACTGAAATTTCCTGCTGTTGGGCCGTGAACGCAGTCCTGTCGGCCGCGGGGTCCGAAAGCAGGCGGTGCCCCAGCTGCTCATGGGCATCCACTGCCTGGCGCAGTGACTCGATCCGCTCCGTCTCGAGCAGCAGCCGGTTCTCCGCGGCCTGGACCTGGCTGACCACGCCGCGGACGCCCACGATGGTCACGGCCGCGCCCACCAGGAGTGCGATCAGCATCAGGAGGAAGGCCCGAGACCACTCCCTCCGCAGGCTCCAGGCGCGGGACGGCGCCCTGAAGGCGCCTTCCGGCACTGGCCGGCGATCCCCGTTCTGCACATCCATATGCTGTTGTCCTAATAGGTCAGGGAGCCAAGGTGTCCCTGACCCACGCCAGAGTTGGCCCGGCCAAGAGTCCGGTGATAGTAGGAGCAGGCTAGCAGGGCGGCGACCCCGGCGGCCGCTGCGCCGCTCCCGCGTGGTAGGATAGTTCGTTGTCTGGCAAGGCGCGGACGCACAATCCACTGATTTTCAGCATTTCATGCTGTGGTGCGGTTATGCCCTGCGCCCAGTAGCAAAAGGCAGCGGTTGGCCGATGCTCTCCATCGTGGAGGCCAGTAACACTGACACACCGCAGATATTGGAAGGACACAAGTGGCTAACAACACTCGTGCTCGCCGTACCGCACGCCTCTCGCGTGCACTCGGCATCGCTCTGACCCCCAAGGCCGCCAAGTACATGGAGCGCCGCCCGTACGGCCCCGGTGAGCATGGCCGTGCCCGCAAGAAGCAGGACTCCGACTACGCCGTACGTCTGCGCGAAAAGCAGCGTCTGCGCGCCCAGTACGGCATCCGCGAAGCCCAGATGACCCGTGCCTTCGAAGAAGCACGCCGCACCAAGGGCCTGACCGGTGAAAACCTGATCGAACTGCTCGAAATGCGTCTCGACGCCCTTGTGCTGCGTGCCGGCTTCGCCCGCACCATCGCCCAGGCCCGCCAGCTGGTTGTGCACCGCCACATCCTGGTTGACGGCATCCGCGTTGACCGCCCGTCCTTCCGCGTCGGCGAGGGCCAGCTGGTCCACGTCCACACCCGCAGCGAAACCATGGTTCCGCTCCAGGTTGCCGCGGCCGGCGCGCACCGCGACGTCCTTCCCCAGGTTCCCGCCTACCTGGACGTCAAGCTTGACGCCCTGCAGGCACGCCTGGTCCGTCGCCCGAAGCGCTCCGAGGTTCCCGTAACCTGCGAAGAGCAGCTCGTCGTCGAATTCTACGCACGCTAAATCCCAGCAGCGTATCCAAGGAAGCCCGTGGCAAGCGCCACGGGCTTCTTTGTATGTAAGGTACTTGGGGGACATCTGCGGAACGCATCAAGGCAGCGTGCGCGGAAGTAACGGATCCACGTCAGTTTCAAGGAGATGAACGTCTATGTCTGGTGGCGATATTGCCGGCCTGATCGCGGCCGGAGTGTTTGCGCTCCTGGTGCTGCTGCTCGCTGTGCCCATCCTGAAGCTTGGCAGTGTGTTTGATGAAATCAGGACTTCCATCCGCTCCATCAGCGACGGCGCCACGCCCCTGATGGACGAAGTCACCGCCACGGTGTCAACCACCAACCAGCAGCTGAAGAAGGTGGATGGCATCGCCTCCAACGTCTCCGATGCTTCAGCGAACCTCTCGGCGCTGTCCTCGCTTGTGGCTGCCACGGTGGGTTCACCGCTGATCAAGGTTGCCGCCTTCAGTTACGGCGTGCGCAC
>DATFAE010000053.1:0-14037 GCA_035254945.1 Arthrobacter sp.
GCGACGGCATCGAGCGGATGTACGGGCCGGAATCGGAAGACCGGAACCTGATGTACTACCTCACGGTATACAACGAACCGATCACCCAGCCGGCCGAACCCGAGGACCTCGACGTCGAAGGCGTGCTGAAGGGCATCTACCTGCTGGCTCCGGCGAAGATCGACGGTCCCCGGACCCAGGTCCTGGCCTCCGGTGTCTCGGTGCCATGGGCGCTGGAAGCCCAGCGGCTCCTGGCCGAGGACTGGGGCGTCTCCGCCGACGTCTGGTCCGTCACGTCCTGGAACGAACTGCGCCGCGACGGCATGGCCGCCGAGGAAGAAGCGTTCCTCAACCCGGGTCAGCCCGCCCGCGTGCCGTTCGTCACCCAGCAGCTCGCTGGTGCGACCGGACCGATCGTGGCCGTCTCGGACTACATGAAGGCTGTCCCGGACCAGATCCGCCAGTTCCTGCCGAACGAGTTCGCCTCGCTCGGCGCGGACGGCTTCGGGTTCTCGGACACCCGCGCAGCAGCACGCCGGTTCTTCAAGAACGACATCCACTCCATCGTGGTCCGTTCCCTGGAGATGCTGGCACGCCGCGGCGAGGTCGACGCCCAGGCCCCGGCGCAGGCCATTGAAAAGTACCGCCTGCACAACGTCAATGCCGGTTCCACCGGCAACGCGGGCGGGGATTCCTGATCCACATCCGCTGACAGTTCGCAGCTAAAGATCCGACGACGGCGGCACCCACCTCACCGGTGAGTGCCGCCGTCGTCGTTCCTTCGCGAGGGGCGGCGTGTGCGGGACTGTGATGCACAACCACCGCCGTTGTAGCCTTTGCACAAATGGAGCTTGCGGGGCCAGCACCGTATGCTCAAAGAATGCCAGAGCCAACCACCCCGCCTGTGAAGCGCAAACCGTCCTCGCGCAGCATGACTCCGGAGAAATCCGAAACCCTGAAAAAGCTCCGGGCTAGTGTGGGTCAGCTCTCCACCACCACCCTTCGGCAGCTCGAGAAATCACTGCCGTGGTACAGCCGGCTCAGCTCCGACGAACGGTCCGCCCTGGGCATGGTGGCTCAAAACGGCATCGCTGCCTTCGTCACCTGGTACGAGCGCCCCAGCTCGCCGTCGTGGATCCTGTCCGACGTTTTTGGCACCGCCCCGACGGAACTCACGCGCTCCATCAGCCTGCAGAAGGCGCTCCAGCTTATCCGGATCGTCGTTGAAGTGGTGGAGGACCAGGTTCCTGTCATCGCACCGGAGGCGGACCAGCCTTCGCTCCGTGAGGCGGTGCTGCGATATTCGCGCGAAGTCGCCTTCGCTGCCGCCGATGTCTACGCGAGGGCTGCTGAATCCCGCGGATCCTGGGACACAAGGCTTGAAGCGCTGATCGTGGACGCCATCCTCCGCGGCGAAAATACGGACGCCCTGCGCTCCCGCATTGCAGCCCTGGGCTGGAAAGCGCAGGAGCGGTTCACCGTAATGGTGGGCAACTCGCCGTCGGAACCCAGCGCCAGCTACGTCAGCGAACTGCGGCGGCTCGCCGGCCGCTATGCCGAGGACGCCCTGGTGGGAATCCAGGGTGACCGGCTGATCCTGATCCTGGGCGGCGTGCAGGACCGTGAAACGGCGTACCTCAAACTCAGCGAAATGTTTGCCCCCGGGCCCGTGGTCTACGGCCCCGAGGCGAGTTCGCTCCTGGAGGCCAGCGGGTCGGCGCAGTCCGCCTTTGCCGGCCTGACGGCAGCCAGGGCGTGGCCGTCCGCTCCCCGGCCAGTAGCCGCCGACGACCTGCTCCCCGAGCGGGTCATCTCCGGCGACGACGCGGCACGCAGGTCACTCGTCAAGAACATCTACCGCCCGCTCGTGGCTGCCTCCAACGGACTCGTGGAGACGCTCGGTACCTACCTGGAGCTGGGCCACTCACTCGAGGCGACCGCCCGGGAACTCTTCGTCCATGCGAACACCGTCAGGTACCGGCTCAAGCGCGTCTGCGACGTCACAGGCTGGGATCCGCTGCTCCCCCGTGAGGCGTTTGTGCTCCAGGCTGCGCTGGTCGTGGGCCGTCTCGCGGCGCCCCCGAAAGCGCCGGCCGAGCGTCATCCGGCGCGGAATCAGACCTGAGACGTTGTAGACTTCCTACAACCTGACCCCGTGAGCTTGGTGCAGAGAAACACCGCTGGATCACACAGTAATTTGGAAAGCTGGATACGTGCTTGCAATAGTCTGCCCTGGACAGGGCTCACAGACCCCGGGTTTTCTGGCCCCCTGGCTGGAACTGCCTTCGGTAGCAGGCCAGCTGGCCTCCCTGAGCGAAATCGCAGGCATCGACCTGACAGCCCACGGAACCACCTCGGACGAGGAAACCATCAAGGACACCGCAGTGGCGCAGCCGCTGATTGTCGCTGCGGGCCTGGTGGCCGCGAAGTCCCTCTTCGACGTCGAACTCAGCTCCCTCCCGGTGATCCTCGCCGGCCACTCGGTTGGTGAAATCACCGCTTCCGCCCTGGCCGGAGTCCTTACCGAGCAGGAAGCCATGACTTTTGTCCGGGAGCGCGCCAACAGCATGGCCGCCGCCGCCGCAGTCACCCCCACCGGCATGAGCGCCGTAGTGGGCGGGGACCCTGCAGAGGTTCTGGCCGCGATCGAAGCATCCGGCGCAACTCCGGCCAACGTCAACGGCGCCGGCCAGACAGTGGCCGCCGGGACCTTTGACCAGCTCAAGGCACTGGCCGAGAACCCGCCTGCCAAAGCCCGCGTTATTCCGCTTAAGGTAGCCGGGGCGTTCCACACCTCGCACATGGCGCCTGCAGTCAGTGCCCTGGAGGCGCTCAAGCCGGCTCTGAAGCCGCAGAATCCGCAGGTGCCGCTGCTGTCCAACTTCGACGGCAAGGAAGTAACTGGCGGCGCGGCCGGCGTCGACAGCCTCATTGCCCAGGTTTCCCGTCCTGTCCGTTGGGACCTCTGCATGGATACGATGGTGCAGCGGGGCGTCACCGGGGTCATCGAACTGGCTCCCGCCGGAACGCTTGCGGGCCTCGCAAAGCGCGGGATGCCCGGAGTCAAGACGGTTGCCGTCAAGACGCCCGAAGACCTCTCAGCCGCACTGGCACTCTTCGCAGAATTGGAGGGCAACGCATGAGCGTTCCCACGCTGAAACAGGCCCCCATCCAGGAGAACACCCGCATCCTGGGAATTGGCGCTTACCGCCCGGACATCATTGTCACCAACGAGGACGTGTGCCAGTGGATTGATTCCTCGGACGAATGGATCCGGCAACGCACCGGCATTGTGACACGCCACCGTGCACCGGCTGACGTCAGCGTCATCGACATGGCTGAAGGTGCCGCACGGGAAGCTCTGGCGAAGGCCGGCATCGAGGCCTCCGAGCTCGGCGCGGTCATCGTCTCCACGGTCACCCACCCCTACGCAACCCCGTCTGCCGCTGCCAGCCTTGCTGACCGGCTGGGAGCAACGCCTGCCCCGGCCTTTGACATCTCGGCTGCCTGCGCCGGCTATTGCTACGGCATTGCCCAGGGTGATGCGCTGGTCCGGTCCGGTGCTGCGAAGTACGTCCTGGTGGTAGGCGCGGAAAAGCTCTCCGACGTCATCGACAACCATGAGCGGACCATTTCCTTCCTGCTTGGCGACGGTGCCGGCGCAGTAGTCATTGGCCCTTCGGACACACCGGGCATCGGCCCGTCCGTTTGGGGTTCCGACGGCAGCAAGTGGGACGCCATTGGCATGACCCGGTCCATGCTCGATGTCCGTGCCCTGAGCCAGGCGGCGCGCCAGTCGGACGAGTCCGGGGATTTCGCGCTGCTGGAAGAAGCCCAGGACCTGTGGCCGACGCTGCGCCAGGACGGACAGACAGTATTCCGCTGGGCCGTCTGGGAAATGGCTAAGGTGGCGCAGCAGGCCTTGGAGGCTGCCGGCGTGCAGGCCGAGGACCTTGTGGCGTTTATCCCGCACCAGGCGAACATGCGGATCATCGACGAAATGGTGAAGAAGCTCAAGCTTCCCGAAACCGTCACCGTGGCCCGGGACATCGCCGACGCCGGCAACACCTCAGCCGCTTCCATCCCCCTGGCCACACACCGCCTGCTTCAGGAGAACCCGGGCCTCAGCGGCGGTCTTGCGCTGCAGATCGGCTTCGGTGCCGGCCTCGTCTTCGGTGCCCAGGTAATCGTCCTTCCTTAGGAACGCCCCACACAGGCAGCATCCGCTGCCTGAACCGTTTCCGGCAGCCCCTGCCGGCAATAACAAGAAAAGGAGCCATCAATGGCTAGCAACGAAGAGATCCTGGCCGGCTTGGCTGAAATCGTCAACGAAGAGACCGGCCTCGCCCCCGAGGCTGTGGAGCTGGACAAGTCCTTCACCGAGGACCTGGACATCGACTCCATCTCCATGATGACCATCGTCGTCAACGCCGAAGAGAAGTTCGGCGTGCGCATCCCGGACGAAGAGGTCAAGAACCTTAAGACCGTTGGCGACGCCGTCAGCTTCATCGCCGGCGCACAGGCCTAGCCAAGGCGCCAGCCGCTTACGGCTTGGCTGGACTGCCGGCCCCGGAACTCCGGACCGGCAGTCCAGCCGCATTCACCCGGCAGCCACCTGCCCTATACCCCACACGCGGGACCCCGCCGGAGAATACCGGAGCAGGGCTGCCCACCGACAGAGAGTGATCCCATGACACGCAAAGTAGTCATTACCGGTCTGGGTGCCACCACGCCCATCGGCGGCGACGTACCCACTATGTGGAAGAACGCGCTTAAGGGGGTCTCCGGTGCACGCACCCTGGAGGACGACTGGGTTGCCAAGTATGAACTTCCCGTCCACTTCGCAGCACGCTGCACCACGCCTGCCCTGGACGTCCTGAGCCGCGTTGAAGCCAAGCGCATGGACCCCTCCACCCAGTTCGGCGTTATCGCCTCCCGGGAAGCGTGGGCCGACTCCGGAATCACCGAGATCGACCACGACCGCCTGGCGGTGGCCTTCGCAACAGGCATCGGCGGCGTCTGGACGCTGCTCGACGCCTGGGACACGTTGAAGGAAAAAGGACCGCGCCGTGTCCTGCCGATGACGGTTCCCATGCTGATGCCCAACGGTGTCGCAGCGGCCGTCAGCCTTGACCTTGGTGCCCGCGCGGGCGCCCACACGCCGGTATCGGCTTGCGCTTCCGGCACCGAAGCCCTCCACCTTGGCCTGGACCTGATCCGCTCCGGAAAGGCCGATGTGGTCATGTGCGGCGGCGCCGAGGCTGCCATCCACCCCATGCCGCTCGCCGCGTTCGCCTCCATGCAGGCGCTGTCCCGCCGGAACGATGACCCGCAGGGCGCATCCCGTCCGTATGACCTGGGCCGCGACGGGTTTGTCATGGGTGAAGGAGCCGGCGCCCTGGTTCTTGAGGCCGAAGAGCACGCACTGGCACGCGGCGCACGCATTTACGGCGAGCTTGCCGGCACGTCTGTCACCGCCGACGCTTACCACATCACTGCCCCTGACCCCGAAGGCCTGGGCGCCACGCGTGCGCTGAAGGCGGCCATGTTCGACGGCCGTATCCAGGCCGAGGACGTCGTGCATGTCAACGCGCATGCCACGTCGACGCCCGTCGGCGACAAGCCCGAGTACACGGCGCTCCGCGCGGCCCTGGGCAACCACATCGACAACGTGGCGGTCTCGGCCACCAAGTCGCAGATGGGCCACCTCCTGGGTGCGTCCGGCGCCGTGGAAGCCGTCCTGACCGTGCTCGCCGTCTACGACCGCAAGGCCCCGGTCACCATTAACCTTGAAAACCAGGACCCGGAAATCCCGCTCGACGTCGTCACGTCAGCACGTGACCTCCCTGCCGGGAACATCGTGGCCCTGAGCAACTCCTTCGGCTTCGGCGGCCACAACGCCGTCATCGCAGTACGCAGCGTCTAGCATCACCGCACTGAAAAGCAGGGGCCCCGCCGGTTGGCGGGGCCCCTGCTTTGCTATGAAAGGCTTTACTGCACGACGGCGATCAGGCCACTGTAACGAAGTCAGTCCACTGTGACCGGGTCAGCCGACCTGGTGGAGCCAGCGCACCGGTGCGCCCTCGGCAGCATGGCGGAACGGTTCAAGCTCCTCGTCCCACGCTTCTCCCAGGGCAAGGGACAGCTCGTGATAGACCGCTGAGGGATCTCCAGCACCTGACTCGTAGGCATACCGGATCCGGTCCTCCGAGACCATGATGTTGCCGTGCACGTCGGTGGTGGCGTGGAAGATCCCCAGTTCGGGCGTGTGCGACCAGCGGCCGCCGTCCACACCCTGGCTGGGTTCTTCGGTGACCTCGTACCGGAGGTGTGCCCAGCCGCGGAGCGAGGAAGCCAGTTTCGATCCTGTTCCGGGCGTGCCGGTCCAGGAGAGCTCGGCCCGGAACATTCCGGGCGCGGCAGGCTGAGGGGTCCACTCAAGATCCGTCCGCTTGTCCACGACGGATCCGATGGCCCACTCCACATGCGGGCACAAAGCGGTAGGGGCCGAGTGTACGAACAACACACCGCGGGTCATTGCAACAGACATTCCATCCTCCATAGCTGTAGGTACGTCTTCCCCAACGACCTCTGCCTGGATGAAATGTGCTGTGCCGTTTCCTGACGGCTGCTGTAGTCCCTGCCTGAATATGTAACTGTGTCCGGACTTGCGGTGACGCGCAAAGCAGTGAGCTTCAAGCGAGACTTGAAAGTTGCCGGACTTGACTCTTATTGTGCCGTACCCTGCCTAATTACGCCACTGCAATTCCCTGGCCTTTACCGGGGCCATGTCCCGCGGAAGGTTGTGGGCTGGACACCGGCGGCAGCTCAAGCCCTTGGATGTGCCTGCTGGTAGCTGCTGCGGAGCCGGTCCACGGAGACGTGGGTGTAGATCTGTGTGGTGGCCAGGCTGCTGTGGCCCAGGATTTCCTGGACCGCCCGCAAATCCGCGCCGCCGTCCAGAAGGTGCGTTGCCGCCGAATGCCGCAGTGCATGCGGTCCCGTGGCCGAGGTGTCCCCAAGCGCCTCGAAAAGATCCTTCACCACCGTCCGCACCTGCCGCTGGTCCACCCGGTTGCCGCGTGATCCCAGGAAGAGCGCGGCACCGCTCCGTTCCGTGGCCAGCAGCGGCCGGCCCCTGCGGAGCCAGTCGTCCACGGCGACGGCCGCGGGAACGCCGTAGGGAACGGTCCTTTCCTTGTTGCCCTTGCCGATAACCCGGAGCGTGCGTCGGTCCGGGTTGAGGTCATCGACATCCATCCCGGCCAGCTCACCTACACGCAGGCCGGTGGCGTAGAGGAGCTCCACCATGGCCCGGTTGCGCACTGCGACGGGCGCCCCCTCAGTGGCGGCTTCCTCGAGCCTGCCCAGCAGCCGTGTGAGCTGCTGCGCCTGCAGGACGCCGGGCAGCGACTTTTCCTTCTTAGGTGCCTTCAGCCGGAGCGAGGGATCCGTGCTGATCAGTTCCTCCCGGAGGGCCCAGGCAGTGAAGGACCGGGCCGTGGCCGATCTCCGGGCGAGGGTGGAGCGGGCGGCCCCGGCCTCGCTCTGGGCGCCAAGCCACCGCCGCAGTGTGCCGAGTTCAAGGCCGGGGAGGTCGGTGACTCCTTCTGAAGCGGCGTACGACAGCAGGCTCCGGACGTCCGAGAGGTAGGCACGCGTGGTGTGTTCCGACCTGGCCCGCTCCCCCGCCAGATATCTGCCAAAGGCAGCGGTGCACTGCTCAAGGGCCGGCGGCAGTTCCAGTATCTCCACATTCCTACTCTCCCAGCATTTCTTCACAGATATGCCACTGACACAGTGGCCTAGGCTGACACTTTGGCCCGCTTCCACCCGCCCCGTTCGGAAACCGCCAGACCCAGGAGTCCCAATCTTCCCAGGCCCGCGCGCACCGATTCTTGGCTCAGCCCGGCCACGGCACAGAGTTTGTCGACCGAGCTCGTCGACCGGAGCGGGAGGGCGTCAAGAAGGATCAGGTCCTCCAGTGTCAGGCCATCGTGTGCTGCAGCTCGTACTGTCTTCGTTTCAGGAAGGGCTTCGCCGCTCGGGGAAGCCAATTCCGCTACTTCGCCGGCATCGGTCACGCAGACGGCGCCACCGTCCCTCAGCAGGCGGTGGCAGCCTGCCGAGTTGGCACTGTGCACGGATCCAGGGACGGCACCGACCGCCCGGCCCAGGGTTTCTGCGTGATGGGCCGTATTCAGGGCACCCGAGCGCCAGCGTGCTTCCACCACCACTGTCACAGCGGACAGAGCCGCGATGAGGCGGTTGCGCTGCAGGAACCTGTACCGGGTCGGCGCCGACCCGGGCGGAACCTCGGCAAGTACGGCGCCCTGGTTGCAGACCGCCCGGAGCAGGTCCTCGTTTCCCGACGGATAAAACCTATCGACGCCGCCGGCCATCACGGCGATGGTGGGCAGTTCCCCGGAGCCCCCGGCCAGGGCAGCACGATGGGCGTGCGCATCGATGCCGTACGCCCCGCCGGACACCACGGTGAAGCCGCGCTGGGACAGCGAGTAGGCGAGGTCGCCGGTGACTGATGCCCCGTAACTGGTGCTGTCCCGGGAGCCAACCAGTGCCACGCACCGCGATGCTTTCGGGAGCGGCTGCTCCAGGCCCCGCCACCACAGGCATATCGGTTCCTGGATTCCAAGGTCCCCAAGTTGTGCGGGCCACAGGGCGTCAGAGGGGACGATCAGCCGCCCACCGAGGCGTGCCATGGTGGCCAGATCGCGCTCCGGCGCGAGATCCGGGATCCGGGGGGCCCACCGTTTCTGGGCGTCCCGCATCCCCGCCCAACTGGTTCCGGCTCCGTTGTCCGCCAGGAGCGCTGTAATCTCCTGTTCCAGGGCTGGCCCTGGGGCCACCTGGCCCGTGGCGATCCGCAGCGCGTCGGTTGCCCCGGCGGCTTTGACCAGGGCGAGTCCGGGCGCGTCCTGCGGTTCCATCAGCCGCGACAAAGAGGCACGGGCTATCCGTTCGTTGTCCATGTATGGTTCCTTACGCGGCTGCCGAGGCTGCCTGGCGGAGGCCCAGGGCCTGTCCAATGTCATCGGGATCCGGCCTGTCACGGTGGGCAAGGTCGGAAAGGGTCCATGCGAGCCGCAGCACCCTGTCATAGCCCCTGGCCGTCAGGACGCCGCGCTCCAGCGAGTGGTCCAGGATGCGGGTCGAAGACCCGGGGAGCCGCAGTTCGCCACGCAGGATCCGCCCGGGAACCTGCGAATTGGTTTCCATGCCCAGAGGGTTCAGCCGTTCGGATTGCCGGCGGCGGGCGGCGCGCACCCGCTCCGCCACCACGGCGGTGTCTTCTTCCCCGCCGGCCTGGCCGAAGTCCGCCAGGGAGACACGCTCCACCTGCAGTTGGATGTCCACGCGGTCCAGGAGCGGTCCGGACATCCTGGCGAGGTAACGGCGCCGCATCATGGGAGTGCACGTGCAGTCCAGGCCTTTTCCGGAGGCTTTGCCGCAGGGACAGGGGTTGGCGGCCAGCACCAACTGGAACCTGGCAGGGTAGGCGGCGGTGCCGGCCGAGCGATGGATGACGAGTTCCCCGCTCTCCAGTGGCTGCCGCAGGGCATCCAGGACCCGGCGTTCATATTCGGGGGCTTCGTCAAGGAACAGGACGCCGCGGTGCGCCCGTGACGCAGCACCCGGCCGGGGCAACCCCGAGCCGCCCCCGATGATGGCTGCGGCGGTGGCGGAGTGGTGCGGATTTTCAAAGGGCGGCCGGCGCAGTAGCTGGACTGCCGAGGAGGGAAGGCCGCAGAGCGAATGGATCGCGGTGACCTCCATCGCCTCATTGTCTGCGAGGTCCGGGAGCAGGCCGGGCAACCGCTCCGCCAGCATGGTTTTTCCGGCGCCCGGCGGCCCGGTAAGCAACAGGTGGTGCGCGCCGGCGGCGGCCACTTCCAACGCCCTCCGGGCGTCACCCTGTCCTGACACGTCAGCCATGTCCGGGACGGCGTCCTGGGCGGCGTCTGCGCCATGCACGTCATACTCGTCCTCAGGTTCGAAGTCCAGCGCCAGCTCCTGCGGATCCGCACCAAAGTCCAGCGCGAGCCTGGCCAGCGTCCGGTAGCCCCTGACGGTGGCGCCGGGCACCAGCGCCGCCTCGGCCAGGTTTGCCTGGGCCACGACGATGTCCGCGTACCCTGCCTGCACTGCGGCCATCACTGCCGGGAGGATGCCCCGCACCGGCCTTAACCTGCCGTCCAGCCCCAATTCGGCGATGAAGACCGTGCGCTCGGTGGGTTTGATGTCATTCGCTGCCCTCAGCACCGCCATGGTGACGGCGAGGTCGAAGCCTGAACCGCGTTTGGGAAGCGACGCGGGGATCAGGTTGGCGGTGATTTTTCGCCGGCTCAGCGGAATTCCGGAGTTCTTGGCGGCCGAACGTATGCGTTCCTTCGCTTCGTTGAGGGCGGCATCGGGCAGGCCGAGGAGGATAAACGCGGGAAGGGTCTGCCCAATGTCCGCTTCGACTTCGACGATGTACCCGTTCAGGCCGACGAGGGCAACCGAGTAGGTCCGGCCCAAAGCCATTTACCCCACCCCCTTGAGGTGCTCCACTACGGGTTCGCCGACGCCGTCGTCCACCACGGCGATGACATCGACGCGCCGCAGCGGCATCCGGAGCTCGCGGTCCCGGCACCAGGCCGAACCCAGGCGGTGCAGCCGCGCCAGCTTGGCTGTCCCCACAGCTTCAAAGGGATGGCCGTAGTCGAGGGAACGGCGGGTCTTCACCTCGGCGATCACCAGGGCGTCCCCGTCCAGGGCGACAATATCGATTTCGCCCTCGGTGCAGCGCCAATTCCGCTCCACCACCAGCATGCCCAGTGATTCAAGATAGACAGCGGCGAGCTCCTCGCCGCGCCTGCCCAACAGGTCCTTGGATTTCATTTCTACCTCCGCCATCAGCCTGCAGGAGCAGGACCGCGGAGGACAGGGAGCCGTTGGCGTATGTGGGCAACCCGGCCGGAAACCGGGATGTTGGGGACAAGTGGTCCCCAGGGGCGTCAGTTGCCCAAATCAACGTCCTTGGGCAACGCCAGCTCCTCGTTGCGTGGAAGCTCCTCGACATTGACGTCTTTGAACGTCAGGACGCGAACGCTCTTGACGAACCGGGCGGAGCGATAGACGTCCCACACCCAGGCGTCCTGAAGGGTCAGATCAAAGTAGACTTCGCCGTCGGCGCTGCGCGCCTGGAGATCCACGTGGTTGGCGAGGTAGAAACGCCGTTCGGTCTCGACAACGTAGCTGAACAGCCCGACGACATCGCGGTATTCACGGTAGAGCTGAAGCTCCATGTCGGTTTCATAGTTTTCAAGATCCTCGGCACTCATGCTTCCATCTTGCACCATTCAGCGCGGCCCTGGCGTCACGGCGTAGGGCTGGCGTCAGAGTTCTCCGCCCAGCAGCCGCCAGCTCACCCGGTGATATGGGGTGGGGCCCGCAGCACGGAGCACGTCGCGGTGCAATGGCGTGGCATAGCCCTTGTTGATGTCCCAGCCGAAATCCGGAAACTCGGTGTGCAGCCGGCGCATCTGCTGATCCCGTTCGACCTTGGCAATCACGCTGGCGGCGGCGACGCTCAGGCATTGCATGTCTGCCTTTACCCGGGTGTGGACCGGCGCGTCGCAGCCAGGCTGTGAGGGCGCCTCATCAAAAAGCGACGGCTGCTCCGCCGGCGAGAGCCAGTTGTGGCTGCCGTCCAGCAGCACGACGTCGGGGGTGATCCCGGCCGCCAGGACGTCCGCCCAGGCGCGGGTCCCTGCCAGCCTCAGGGCGGCGATGATGCCCAGTGCGTCGATCTCCGCCGCAGTGGCATGACCCACGGCAGAAGCCACGCTCCACTTGCGCACCAAGGGATCCAGTCGCTCCCGTTCGGCGGGGCCAAGCAGTTTGCTGTCCCGCACACCCGGGAGGGGCTTCTGGGCCAGAAGGTCCACCACGGCGATTCCCACGCTCACGGGACCGGCCAGGGCACCGCGCCCCACCTCGTCCACACCGGCAAGATACCGGGCTCCGAGGGCCTTGAACGCCCGCTCGTGGCGGAGGGTGGGGGCTTTGGACCGGGGGCCAGTGGCAGGCAGCGCAGTAGCCTTGACTGCAGCGGGGGGTAACACGGCGGACATCCTCAGCCTCAGCCTCCGGCGGGCACGTTCTTGAAGACGTCGGGATAGTTGTCGAGGACGGTGAGCCGGTTCAGCGGCCAGGCGATCACAGCTGCCTTGCCCTCGATGTCTGAGAGGTTGATGAAGCCGCCGTTGGCTTCCATGTGGGAGCGCGAATCAGCTGAGTGGTTGCGGTTGTCACCCATGACCCAGACTTTTCCCTCCGGTACGACAACGTCGAAGTTGCGGATCTGCGGGACTTCGGCGCCGTTGACGTAGCCTTCGTCGATAGGGGATCCGTTGATGGTCAGTTTACCGCCGGCGTCGCAACAGATCACGTGGTCCCCGGGCAGGCCGATGACGCGTTTGACGAGATGCTGTTCCGAGTTGTCCGGCAGCAGGCCAACAAATGTCAGGCCGTCCTGGACCCAGGTGAAAGGCCCGTCGGTCTTTTCCGGCGCAGCAGCCAGCCAGCCCTGGGTGTCCCGGAAAACCACCACATCGCCGTGCTCCAGCGCGAACGGTTCCGGGACGAGCAGGTTGACGAAGATGCGGTCGTTGACGTCCAGGGTGCTGACCATGGATTCGGACGGAATGTAGAAGGCACGGAACAGGAACGTCTTGATCAGGAACGACAGCACCACGGCGATCACCACCACGGTGGCGACTTCCTTCAGCCAAAGAAGAAGCGGACTGGGAGCGGCAGGCTCCACCCGCGGAGCGGCTGAGCGCTTCCCCGACGGCCGGCTGTCCGGAGCGCTGTCCGCACCGGTAAACGGCACGGACCCCGGACCGGCAACGGCGTCCGTTTCGGCAGCAGCGCGGGCGGCGGGGGCATCCGGTCCGCCGTCATGGCCAGGATCCGGGATCCTGGCGTTGTTCTCGGGCATCTACTGTCCGTCCTGTCGTTGTTGGTCCGGCCTGCTGGGGCCCTGCTGCGGCCGCGATACTGCAGCAAATCTATCAAGCGGCCAGACTATCTGGACCGGCCGGCCGATCACCCTGTCCAACGGCACCATGCCGCCGCCCGGCGCGCCAAGAAGGCTGCGGGAATCAGCGGACAGGGATCGGTGGTCCCCCAGCAGCCACAGCCGCCCATCCGGCACGACTGCGGTGAATGCCTGGCGGCTGGCGGCATCACCCGGGAAGATGTACGGTTCGTCAAGCGGTGCCCCGTTCACGGTGATGTTTCCGTCAGGGTCACAGCAGACCACAGTATCTCCGGGAAGGCCGATGACCCGTTTGACGTAGGTAGTGTCGCTTCCGACGAGCCCAAGCCATTGGGCGGCAGCCGCCGCCGCATCGGCGACGGGACCCTTCCCGCTGTTCAGCGGCGCGAAAGTGCCCCGACCGTCAAAGACCACAATGTCGCCCCGGCGTACAGGTTCTGCATGGAAGTCCGTCCTGGACACCAGGATGCGGTCTCCGCCCTGCAGGAGTGGCTCCATGGATTCGGATGGAATGTAGTAGACGTCCAGCCATAGGGATCGGACCAGTCCGCTGATGGCAACGGCGAGCAGAAGCGCCAGGAACGCAAAACGCCAGCCCATTCTTCTGGGCTGGCGTTTTGTCTGGTCCATGTATCCGTATCCTGGGGCGCTGTTGCGAATGGCTCCGGCGCTGGCCTGGTACGGCTGTGGCCCTGCCTTGTAGGTCCGGGGACTTACTTGGCGGTGGTGAAGTCGCGCTTTTCCTTGATCTTCGCAGCCTTGCCGCGCAGGGCACGCATGTAGTACAGCTTGGCGCGGCGGACGTCGCCCTTGCTGACCAGTTCGATCTTGTCGATGATCGGGGAGTGCACCGGGAAGGTACGCTCTACGCCGACACCGAAGGAGACCTTGCGGACCGTGAAGGTTTCGCGGATGCCGTCGCCCTGGCGGCCCAGGACGAAGCCCTGGAATACCTGGACACGGGAGTTCTTGCCTTCGATGATGTTCACGTG
>DATFAE010000054.1:0-1602 GCA_035254945.1 Arthrobacter sp.
CATGGAACTTCGACAACTGCGCTACTTCGTTGCGGTTTTTAGTCAGAGGTCAATTTCCAGGGCTGCCGAACAGCTGCTCATCTCCCAGCCCGCCTTGACGCGTCAGATCCGCCTCCTGGAACACGAGTGCGGTACACCCCTGTTTGAGCGTCTGCCCAAGGGCACCTTCCCGACTCCGGCCGGCGTGGCCCTCCATAAACATGCTTTGACCATGCTGGCAATGGCCGGTTCCGCCCGGGACATCGCGCGACAGGCCGGGCCAGCGAGGCAACCTGTCGCTCTGGGGCTGGCACCGGGGCTGCCGGCGGAGTGGGTCGACCGGCTGCTTGCGGCAGTCGCTGAACAAGCACCCTTGGCTGAGCTCGAGCTGACAGATGGCGACACCACAAGTCAGCTAAGAATGGTCCGGGAAGGCCGCCTGGATATCGGCCTGGTGCACCAGGAGCCTTCGCAGGACTTGGTCGGCGGCCACGTCAGGAAAGAATTCTTCGGGCTCGCCTGCCGTCCCGGCCTGCCGGCGATCGGCGGCGAGACAAGCTGCCGGCTCGCCGATGTTCATGACCAACCAGTGCTGATTCATTCCAGGGAACAGTTCCCCCTCGGCCATGACCGGCTGTTGGCAACCTCCCATGAGCTAGGGGTGGCTCCAGCCTGGCGGATTGCGACCTTCAACGAACATGCCCGCGCCTGCGCGGACTCCACGTCGTCCGTCGCGGTAATGCTGACCGAAGCAAGCGCCCGCCGCCTCCTGCCCGATTGGCACTGGAAGCAACTCACGGACCCAGCCATGGCGCTGGAGACGTGGCTGGTCCGCCAACCCGTGACGCGCAGCATCGTGGAAAAGGTCGCCTCCATCATCCTGGAGACGTTCCAGTAGCGCCTGGGACGTCAGCCTAAGACAAGTCGCGTTCGCGGTTGGCGTTGTGGGCTGCGCAGAACGACCATTTTGAGGTGTGCACTGTCCACACCTTTACCGTCGGACGGGGTCGTACAGGGGTAGGATCGCGCCGGATCCCGCGTGTTTCCGGGGGAACCAAGTGTTTACAAGGGAGGGAATGCAGTAATTCGTGGAAAGCTCCCTTCCGGACATCGGGCGGTTATGCGGAGGGCATGCCGTCACTGTTGAATCACCCGCGAGGTGCTACTTCATGGTCATGGGGGTCACCGCTTTACTTGGATAACAGCGACGTCGGAGGCTTCGAGCGTGATTTCCTCTCCCTTGGTGACTTGGCGGTTGCCCAGTATTTCCTTTCCGGTGATTTCCAGTTCCAGTGTTTTCGGTGTTGCGGAGTGGTTGAGGAAGAAGAGGAATCTGTGGTGGCTGGTGTGGCGTTCGGTGACTTCGACGTCCTGGGGTGCGGCGTGGGGTGATTCCACGGCAGAGCGTTCGATGAAGGCGGTGATGAGCTGCTCCAGTGATTCTTGGGACAGCTGTGTTCCTATGTAAATCGCGCTGCCTTGACCTGTGTGGTGGTCGAGTATGGCTGGTTTGCCCTTCAGGTGGCCTTCGGCGAAGACGGCCACGGTGTTGGCAGCCTCGGGAGCGATGTCGTCCTGCCAGCGGGAGGCCTGTGCTGTGAACGTGCTGGGGAGAAGATCTTG
>DATFAE010000055.1:0-4345 GCA_035254945.1 Arthrobacter sp.
TCCTGCTCGAAGAACTGGGCGAGGATTTCACCGTCTCGCTTTCACATGAAGCAGCCAAGGAGTGGCGCGAATACGAGCGCACCTCCTCCGCGGTGGTTGAGGCCTACACGGGCCCCGTGGTCCGCAACTATCTTTTGGACCTGGAAGAGAAGCTCGCGGACCGCGGCGTAGAGGCTCCGCTGCACATCATGCAGTCCTCCGGCGGCGTGCTCACTGCAGAGTCCGCCCGCAAGCGTCCCCTTCAGACGCTGCTGTCCGGGCCGGTCGGCGGCGCCATGGGCGACGTCGAACTGGCCGGCGTGTCCGGCAACCGCAACCTCATCGGTGTTGACATGGGCGGCACCTCCTTCGACGTCTCCCTCGTTGTCGACGGAAAACCCGACGTGTCCACCGAAGCCCACCTCGAAGGCCTGCCGATGCTCATGAGCGTCGTCAACATCCACACGGTTGGAGCCGGCGGCGGCTCCGTAGCGTGGCTCGAAGCCGGCGGTCTCCGGGTGGGACCCCGGTCCGCCGGTGCCACCCCCGGGCCGGCCTGCTACGGCCGCGGCGGCACCGAACCCACGGTCACCGACGCCAACCTGGTGCTCGGCCGTGTGGACCCCGACTG
Source organism: Arthrobacter sp. (assembly GCA_035254945.1). GTDB lineage: Bacteria > Actinomycetota > Actinomycetes > Actinomycetales > Micrococcaceae > Arthrobacter. Next base: position 611 of record DATFAE010000055.1, read on the forward strand.
GTTCGCAGGCGGACAGGTTGCCCTGGACCGGGAAGCAGCCATCACGGCCCTGAAGACAGTGGGAGACGAGCTCGGCCTGGACCCGATCGCCATGGCCGAAGGAATCTGCGACGTCGCCAACTCCCAGATGGCCCAGGCCATCAGGACCATCACCATCTCCCGGGGCATCGAACCTCGCGACTTTGCCCTCGTCGCGTTCGGCGGCGCAGGGCCCATGCACGCGGTCTTCCTCGCCAAGGAACTCGGGATCCCGGAAACCGTGGTTCCCCGTTTCCCCGGCGCGTTTTCGGCGTGGGGCATGCTGCAGACGAACATCCGCAAGGACTTCTCTGAACCGTACTTCTTCCTCGACGAAGACATCGACGTGGCTGACATGGCCGGTGTCCTGCGAAGGATGGAAGTGGAGGGCCTGACGTCCCTGGTTTCCGAGGGCGTCCCTGAGGAAAGCCGCCGAACCACCGCTTCCGTGGACGTGCGCTACCAGTCGCAGGAATTCTCGCTGAACGTCCCCCTCACGTCCGCCGACGAACCCGAGTCAGAGGGCTTCGTCGCCGACCTGGCGGTCCGCTTCTCCGCGATGTACCACGAGCGCTACGGGCACTCCAACCTGGGCGCCCCCATCGAGATCGTTGCACTGCGGACGCAGGCGGTAGGGGACCTGGGCCGGCTGGAGGCACCGCTCTTCGCAAACGCGCAGAGCCCCGAATTCAAGCACGAAATGCGCAAGGTGGTCTTTGACCACGTGGAACACGAGACCACCGTTGTGCGCCGCGACGATCTGGCCGCCGGGCACGCCTTTGAAGGTCCCGCCATCATCGTGGAGCAGACAGCCACCACCGTGGTGCCGCCAGGGTTCGACGTCACCGTCGACCAGTTCGGCTCCCTGGTTATCCGCACTGAAGACGCCGAAGGAAATTGAGGTACCACTAATGACAATCACTGCAGTCAAAACCCTGGATCCCGTAACTGTGGAAATCATCCGCAACGCGCTCACCAGCGCCGCGGATGATATGAACGCCACCCTGATCCGCTCCGCCTACTCACCCATCCTCTACGAGGGCGGTGACTGCGTGGTGGCGCTGCTGGACACCGAACACCGCGTACTCGGCCAGTCCGCCGGGCTCCCCCTGTTCCTCGGCAACCTGGAAACGTGCTCCATTGCGGTGGAGGAGCTGTACGGCCGTGAGGTCTGGCAGGAAGGGGATGTGTGGATCCTTAACGACTCCTACCTCGGCGGAACGCACCTGAACGATGTCACCATCTTCGCGCCGATTTTTGACGACGGCTCGGTGGTTGGCTTCGCCGCCACCCGCGCGCACTGGATGGACATGGGGTCCAAGGATGTGGGCGGCTCGATGGATGCCACGGACATCTTCCAGGAAGGCTTCCGTATGGGGCCGGTCAAGCTCATGGAAGCCGGCATTGAAACCTCCGTGGTGGACCTGATCCGCACCAACGTCCGCTTCCCTTACCAGACCATCGGCGACATGCACGCGATGATCGCCGCACTCCGGATGGGAACCACCCGGATGAAGGAGCTGGTGGGCCGGTACGGCATGGAGCAGCTCGATGCTGCCCGCGATGAGATCTTCCGCCAGACGGAGGAGATTGAGCGCGAGACCGTCCGCAACATCCCCGACGGCGTGTACGAAGCCGAAGGCGTCCTGGACAACGACGGCATCAACCTGGACACCCCCATCCCCATCAGGCTGAAGATCACCGTCGCCGGCGACACTGTTGACTTCGACGTCACCGGCTCCGCCGACCAGACCATGGGCCCGGTCAACTGCGGCGCAGCCCAGGCCGTCTCGGCCCTGCGCGTGGGGTACAAGCTCCTGGTCAGCCCGGATTCCAACTCCAACGGCGGATCCTTCCGCCCCATGACCACGCAGGTGCGTTCCGGCTCGGTGCTGGGCGCCGTGGCACCGGCACCATGCCAGTGGTACTTCTCGCATCTCGGGCTGCTGATCGATTTGGTCTCCAAGGCAATGGCACCCGCCATGCCTGAACGTGTAGCCAGCGCCAGCCATGGTGACTCAATGATCATTACTGCCGCCGGCTTCGACCCCCGCTTCGGCCGGAACTTCGTCAGCATGGAAGCCACTCTGGGCGGCTGGGGCGCCTGGCAGGGAACCGACGGCGAATCCGCCATGATCAACAACGTCAACGGGTCCCTGAAGGACCTGCCCATCGAAATGATGGAAACCCGTTACCCGCTGCGGATCAACGAGTACTCCATCCGCCCGAACTCCGGTGGCCCTGGGTAGTGGCGGGGCGGCAACGGAGTGATCCGTGAATACGAGTTCCTGGCCGACTGCGTCGTGGGGCTGTGGTTCGAAAGGTCCAAGACGCCAGCCTGGGGCCTCTTCGGCGGTTCTGACGCCCAGGGCCCGGAGGTAGTGATCAATCCTGGCCGCCACGATGAGGTCCGGACGCTGAAGGCGAACGCACGGAAAGTCAAGGCCGGCGACGTCGTCCGCCTCGCCGTCGGGGGCGGCGGCGGTTTCGGGGATGTGTCCAAGCGCTCCCGAGAAGACATTACGTACGACATCGTCAACGGTTTCATCACTGAAGACTTCGCCAAGACCCACTACGGCTACTAAACGCCGCGCCAGAAAGGACTGACTGTGAAAATCACCAAGCGTCCAGCCGCAGCGATGGCCCTCATGAGCCTCGCCCTGCTGACCTCAGCATGCACACCGCCCGCCCAAAGCAGCACCACAGAAGCAGTGGCTGCCGGTGCAGACCAGAAACTCAACGTTGGATTCTTCGGTTTTGCCAAATCCAACGGCTTTGCCCAGGGCACGTACCTCGGCGTGGAGCAGGCGGCCAAAGCCAACAACGCCAGCGCCACCTTCGTGGACTCCAATTTCAGTGCCCAGACCCAGGTCCAGCAGATCCAGGATGCCGTCACCTCCAAGCAGTTCGAGGTGATCGTGGTCCAGGCCAATGACAACCAGGCCCTCATCGCCCCTTTGACCCAGGCCGTACAGGCGGGCATCACAGTGGTTGTCGAGTTCTCGGTCATCGGGCCAAAGTTCGACACCATCGAGCCGCAGGTCCCTGGTGCCATCAGCATCGTGGACCTGCCCACCCGTAACGGCAAGGTGCTCGGCGAGATGGGCAAGCAAGCCTGCGCCGCGGTGCCGGGCGACACCTGCAAGGTGGCCTATCTTGAGGGCTTCAAATCCATGCCCCTGGATAACGCCCGGACCGAGGCCGTGAAGGCGGAACTGGCCACTGATCCGAAGATCAAGCTCGTGGCCAGCGCTGAAGGTGGCTACACCCAGGACAGCGGCCGCCAGGCATTCCAGAACGTCTCACAGGCGAACCCTGATGTGGACGTGGTGATCGGTGCATCCCAGGCCATTACCGGAGCCGCCGCAGCCGCCGGGAACAGTGACATCAAGTTCATCGGCAACGGTGCATCCGTTTCCAATGTGGAGGCGGTCCGGTCCGGTAAGTGGTTCTCCATTTACGTCAGCGACGTCGTGGCCAACGGCGCCAAGGCCACCGAACTTGGGCTTGCCAAGGCGCGGGGCAAGGAGGTCGAAACGGCTATCGACGAGGCCAGCCTCTCACCCAACAACGGCAAGGGCACCAAGGAGGCACTTGATGCCCTGAACTACGTCTCAAAGTACTCGGACTAGTCCAGCCCTCCCCGGGCAACCCGGGGCCGGAGCCTGAACGCTTCGGCCCCGGGGCTCCTCGCCCTAAAGTCCCTTCCATCTCCAG
>DATFAE010000056.1:0-3030 GCA_035254945.1 Arthrobacter sp.
CATGGAACTTCGACAACTGCGCTACTTCGTTGCGGTTTTTAGTCAGAGGTCAATTTCCAGGGCTGCCGAACAGCTGCTCATCTCCCAGCCCGCCTTGACGCGTCAGATCCGCCTCCTGGAACACGAGTGCGGTACACCCCTCTTTGAGCGTCTGCCCAAGGGCACCTTCCCGACTCCGGCCGGCGTGGCCCTCCATAAACATGCTTTGACCATGCTGGCAATGGCCGGTTCCGCCCGGGACATCGCGCGCCAGGCCGGGCCGGTACGGCAACCTGTCGCTGTTGGGTTAGCGCCGGGGCTGCCTGCGGAGTGGGTGGACCGGCTGCTGGCGGCAGTCGCTGAACGAGCACCCTTGGCTGAGCTCGAGCTGACAGATGGCGACACCACGGGCCAGCTCAGAATGGTCCGGGAAGGCCGCCTGGATATTGGCCTGGTGCATCAGGAGCCTTCACAGGACCTGGTTGGCGGCCACGTCAGGAAAGAATTCTTCGGGCTCGCCTGCCGCCCCGGCCTGCCGGCGATCGGCAACGAGACAAGCTGCCGGCTCGCCGATGTCCATGACCAACCAGTGCTGATTCATTCCAGGGAACAGTTCCCCCTCGGCCATGACCGGCTGTTGGCAACCTCCCATGAGCTGGGAGTGGCTCCAGCCTGGCGGATCGCCACCTTCAACGAACATGCCCGCGCCTGCGCGGACTCCACGTCGTCCGTCGCGGTAATGCTGACCGAAGCAAGCGCCCGCCGCCTCCTGCCCGATTGGCACTGGAAGCAACTCACGAACCCAGCCATGGCGCTGGAGACGTGGCTGGTCCGCCAACCCGTGACGCGCAGCATCGTGGAAAAGGTCGCCGGCATCATCCTGGAAACATTCCAGTAGCCCGCCGAGGACATGGGCCTCCGAAGAGTTCAGACACGCGTGCTGGGGACGAAGCCGCTCACTTGGCCGACTTTTCTATCGGCAGCCCTGCCGCCTTCCACTCGGGGAAGCCCTCCTCAAGCCTTGCGGCAAGGCGCCCTGCGTCCGTAAGCTGCCGCACGGCCTCGTCGGCATACAGGCAGTACGGTCCACGGCAGTAGGCAACGATTTCGCTCCCCTGGGGAACCTCGCGCAGCCGGGACTTGACGTCCGAGACGGGCACAGACATCGCACCCGGGATATGTCCGGCCTCGTATTCTGGCTGCGGCCGCACGTCCAGCACAACGACATCGCCCTGCCGTAGCCGCAGCAGCAGTTGGTCGCGCGTGATCATGCTCAGGTCTGCGCGGTCACCGACATAGGCACGCACGAGTTCGCCCAGCTCTCCGGTATGGGCTTCGGCTGTCTCCCGAAGTGCCCGCCAGAGCCGTTCCACTGTGGGGCTGGACAGGGAATAGTAGATCCGCGTCCCCGAACGTCGGGAGGTGGCGAGGCCGGCCCCCACGAGGCGCTGCAGGTGCTGGGATGTGTTGGCCGTGCTCTGGTGGATTTCTCCGGCCAGTTCCTCAACCGACCGCTCGCCCTGCCCAAGGACATCAATCAGCTGTGCCCGCCGGCCGTTCGCCAGCGCCTTGGCGGCTTCTGTCAGTGCCTCGTAGAGCGCATCCTTGTCCTGATGGTCCCCCACCCGGGCCTCCTATTCAAGAGATCTCTTGACAATCCTACAGCCACGGGTTTCTTATTCAAGTATCTACTTGAATAAGAAAGGAAGTGGTGGCCATGCCCACCATCCAGTCTCCCCAACGGCAACAGTCCCGCCTGCAGACAGGCGCCGCCCTCATGACACTGGCCGGGCTGGCTTTCGTGGGGTACGCCGTGATCTTTCTGGTCCTGAACTTCACGGACGCCTTCCTCGAGCTGGGCATCGGACCCGATCAAGTGGACAAGGGGAAGGCTGAGATTGAGGCCTTCAGCCCCCAGCTGTACCACTACATCAGCCACCTGCACATCGCGCTCAGCGGCTTCATTGCTGCGACCGGGCTGGCCGTAGCGGGCCTGTCCTGGTATGGCGTGCGCCGCGGAGAACGCTGGGCCTTCGCCACAGCCGTCATCGTTCCGGTCGTCGGACTCGCCGTGGCACTGCCCGCGCACTATCCATGGGGCCTGGCCACACTGGGACACCTCGGCCTGATCTACCTCGCCGTCCTCATTTTCCTCGTCGGAGTCGTGGCAGCCTTCAGTGCAATGCGAAGCCCCGAGACGACACACCACTGACATTCCACTCGACGGCCCAAGAAGCCCAAGTGCGATGGTCCCTATAGCACGAGAAAGCAGCGGAGCCGGCAGTTGTTAGGAGTCCGGCACCGTGCCCGTCAGTCCGTCGCCCAAGACCAGTTCCAGTGTGGAGATTTGCATGTCATCAAGATGTTCTTTCATCCGCGCGATCATGGCCGGGAAATCCGGCCGTGACCTGAACTCGTCGATCGCTTCGCGGCTCTCCCACACGGCGTAGCTGAGATAGCTCCGGGGCTGGGTGAGGTCGCGAAGCAGCCGGGGACGTTGCAGGAGCCCGCGAATTGGAGGATCGACATCATGTACGCCCGACTGCGCGAATGCCCGGGCAAAGGCCTCCTCATGGCCTGGCGTCACTGACCAGCGACCGGAGGTATAGAACACCCTTTGGGCAGCCCCGCGGTCGAACGGCGGCGAATCGGGAGGCGACGGCAGGTCGTCGCCCTGCGGTAGTGGGATAGTCATGGACTGCTCCTTCTGCTCGGCGCAAGGGGACCATCGGGACGGCGACATCAGTGTACGTCGCGGCACTTGGCGGAAACAGTCTTTGTGGATGGACGTGCCAGCGGGGCCCGCGTCCCAGGAACGTGCGAGGCAGCTTCTGTCACGCAGTTAGCCAGGCATTCACAGAGAAGTGCTGCTGTGGGCGTTCCCGCTGGGGCTGTAAGTGCATTGAACATACCGCCGGCCCAGGACCACATATCGCATTCAGGAGATCACCATGGCAACACACACCAGCACCGGCATCGCGGCCCGCAGCAACGTCCAGAAGGCATCGCTTGTTGTGGGTGCCGTGTTCCTGCTGGTCGGGGTCCTGGGCT
>DATFAE010000057.1:0-3977 GCA_035254945.1 Arthrobacter sp.
ACCTTCCGGCCAAAATCGATCCGCACCAGTCACACTGCACCCTCAGCGTGCTGCCACCACGGCGCACGGACACCGCCGTCCGGAGCCAGCTGCTGGCAGCCTGAGGCAAGGCCCGAGTCGGCAACAGGAAGCTTCAGGCACGAAACACAGCCTCCGGCGTGCCCATCTCCACCGTCTCCCATGTCCTCAACGGGACCCGGCACGTGAACGATGAGACGCGGCAGCGCGTTCTGAAGGCCATTGAGGAAACCTCTTACCGGCAGGACGCCTGTCACGTGCCATGCGCCGCTCCAGGACGGACAGCATCGGCCTCGTAGTGTCCGACGGCGGGGAGCCGGCCTTCGCCGAGATGATCCGCGGGGTGGAGGAAACGGCCGCCAGCCAGGGCATTACCCTGCTCCTGGCCAACTCAGCCGACAACCCGCAACGCGAGGCCCGGGCCGTCCAGGCTCTCCTCGAGCGCCGGGTGGACGGGCTGGTCCTTGCGCGTGCGGCCGGCGCCACCGCGGCGGAGCTGCTGACCAAACGGATCGCGGACAACTCGGCGGAACACGCGGTTGTCCGGCTGGCCCCGACCATCGAGTACCGTGCATCCAGCGGCGCAGGACCTGCCTCGTAACGCCCTGCCGGCCTCGCAGCATCATTCTGGACGAGTCCCTTCGGCTGGACGAGCAGCTTCTGGTGAATTGACCTCCAGCCCTCGGCTTCCAATGTGGCGTGGTCGAGCTGGTCCGGAACGAGCACTGCCCACCTGCCTTCGGAAATCTAATGAAATTGGCAGCATCAGCGACCACTCCCAGTCTTGTATTTGCGCTGATGCGTAATTAGGCTGAAGCGCAAATGGATGAACTGAGCGCGATTTTCCTTGCCCTGGCGGATCCCACCCGCCGTGCTCTGCTGGCGCAACTGCAGCAGGGTGAGGCGACTGTGACCGAACTGGCCGCTCCGCACTCGATTAGCGTGCCGTCAGTATCGCGCCACCTGAAAGTGCTCGAGCAGGCCGGGCTGATCACTAAGTCCAGATCGGCCCAGTGGAGGAACTGCCGGCTTCAACCTGCGCCGCTACAACAGGTTGAGGAATGGATGCGCCCGTACCGCGATTTCCTGAGCACACGGCTGGATCGCCTGAACGCTCAGCTCGCCATAAAACCCGATCGGCCCGATGAGCTCACAGAACTGGAGGATAGATGATGACCGACTACCCGGCTCAGGATCGAAGCTTCACCCTTACCCGCATTTTGGCTGCATCGCGGCATGCCGTGTTCACCGCTTGGACTGACCCTGAGCATCTTGCATGGTTCTATAACCCTGACATGCCCACACCGGCCACACCCATTGAGGTCGACCTCCGGGTTGGGGGAACGTGGAAACAACAGATGGTCGTCAACGAGAACCTTAGTTACCCCACCGGGGGGATTTACCTGGAGATCGTTCCCGACGAACGACTCGTTTTCCGCTGGGGAGCAGTTGGAGGATGGCCCGATCTCGACGGCGAGAACGAACTGACTGCCCCTGTTGTCACGGTGCAGCTGAACGACTTGGGCAACGAAACGGAGCTCGTCCTCACAGTTCGGTTCTCTGAGCATCTGGACATTGAAGAGGTGCAAAAGCTCATGCTGGGAGGCACTCAGGAGGGCTGGGGTGCCACCATCGACCGGATTAAGGACAGTACCGCCATTACGCCCAAGACTAATGGGCGCATGGCCGGGCCTCAGATCTACGTCTTTTTCCCGGGAACGGCGCGGGAGGCATTGAACTTTTATGCGGATGTTTTCGGCGGTGAGCTGTCCCTGCACACGTACGAGGACTTCGGCAGGAGCGATGGCCCACCAGAAGCCGTAGCTCATGGTGTGCTCAATGGCGTCGTTGCTCTGGCTGGTTCGGATGCAGCCGAAGGCCAAACAGCGGTCCGGCTGGAAGGCATCATGCTCTCGCTGCTGGGAACCGCCGAACCGACGGTCCTGCATGAGTGGTTCGACAAACTATCCGTTGACGGGTCGGTGCTTGATCCGCTCTCGCCAAAGCCGTGGGGCGCGTCCGATGGCCAAGTGATTGACCGCCATGGACTTCACTGGCTTGTCGGGTATGAGCCCGCGGCGTGAGCGACGGCCAATCGCTTGCCCAGCTGGCGAGTGAGCGAAGGCATGTTCTTCGAACAGCCGACGGCCTCGAGAACGATCAAATGCGTCGAACTTTGGGCCCGTCCAGCTGGTGTGCAGCTGTTCAACTACTTGGCCTTCGACGACGAGATGTTCTTTATATCGGCTGTTCTCGGTGGTGAGGACAGGGCATCTTCGAGGCAATGCTCGACGGCGCCAAGCGAAGAAGTAAGCAGGCGTACCGTCTTGAGCGCCCCGCAATAGAATCTATGTATGGACATTGCCGTTGCTGGGGCAAAAGGGACTGTTGGCCGCCACGTGGTGGCCGTTGCTGAGGAGCGCGGGCATCACGTTGTGGGACTGCTGCGGGAAGCCGGCGTGGACCTTGTGACCGGCCGCGGCCTCGACGTGGTGCTGCAGGGAATCGATACCGTGATTGACGTGTCCGGCATCCAGAAGATGTCCACCAAGAAGGCCGTGGACTTTTTCACCAGCAGCACCCAGAACCTGCTCGCCGCGGAGAAACGGGCGGGCGTCAAGCACCACATCGCGCTGTCCATCGTGGGCATCGATCACGCCAACTCGGGCCTGTATGCAGGCAAGCTCGCCCAGGAGGACGCCGTGCGCCACGGCGATGTGCCGTGGACGTTGCAGCGGTCCACGCAGTTCCACGAATTTGTGCCCGTGACCCGCAAAATCACCACGGTGGGCCCATTGGTAATTGTTCCGCGGATGCACATCCAGCCCGTGGCGGCACGGGAGGTGGCCGAGGCCCTGGTGGATGCGGCCGAAGCCGGGCCGCGCGGGCGTGTGGCTGACCTGGGCGGCCCCCGTCCGGAAAGGCTCGCGGACCTGATGCGGGCTTACCTGAGGAAGACCGGCCACCGGAAACTGGTCGTGGAACTTCCGGCCCCCGGGCCCATGGGCAAAGCGATGCGCAGCGGTGACCTGATCCCCAAGCCGGGTGCCGCCGTCGGACGCCAGACGTTTACCGAGTGGCTTGAGGCCCTGCAGTCTTGAGTGAATCTTGAGCATTCCTCCGGCAAACCTTGAGCGGGGCCCTGCACAGTAGTTCGCATAAGGCCCCAGCGCTGAGTCCACGGGTTGCGAAACTGGGTAAGCCGCCCGTGGTGCAGGGCCTTTTGTCGGGGACACCCGATGGTCTCTGTCCTTGGCGGTGCCACCACGGTGGCACCGCCAAGGACCGCGACTTCCGACCTGCAGGATGCGGCCATGAGTGAAATCGTCTGTTCGGGCGGTGTCCGGCCTGGGGTGCGGCAAATAACGTCAGGCAGTCCTTCCAGTCCGTGGTGACTGCGGGCTGAGCAGGCGGGCTTCGATGGCATCGGCCGCGGCGGGTGCCCCGCCGGCAGCCGCATAGCCTGCCGCCACCCGTTGTGCGCCCTCCTTCATGGCCATGGCCGCCTTCGCCGCCTTCCGCAGCCGCTCGGGCGAAAGCCGGCGTGCCGGAAGCCGCGTGCCGGACCGGCTGACTTCCACCCGGCGGGCCACTTCCAGCTGGTCGCGGCCGAACGGGACCACGCACACCGGGACCCCGTGGGCGAGGGCCTTCTGGGTGGCCCCCATGCCGCCGTGGGTGACGGCCACGGCCGCGCGGGCCAGGACGGTATTGTGCGGAACGAAGGCTTTCACCGTGGCGTTGCCCGGGATATCGAGTCCGGCGGGGACGCCGGCAGGCATGGTGGCCACCACGTGCACCGGCTCGCCGCGGAAGGCCTCCAGCGCCGTGCGGACCAGCACGCCGTCGTCCTGGAACTCCGAGGACGTGGTGACCAGGACAATGGGCTCCTCGATGGCGTCGAGCCAATCCTCAACCGTACCGGGCGGCTCCCACGTCGAGGCGCCGATCATCACGAC
>DATFAE010000058.1:0-3127 GCA_035254945.1 Arthrobacter sp.
GGGGAGCCAAGGCCTATCCCATACCCGGATGGCTACCGAGTCCGCTGTGACCGCGGGCGGCTCGCACCCCTTCTCCGTGGCGGACGATCTGTGCCTGGTGCACAACGGCTCCTTCTCCAACCACGCCACCATCCGCCGCGAACTCAAGCGCGAAGGCGTGGTGTTCGACTCCGACAACGACACCGAGGTGGGCGCCCGCTACGTGGCATCCCGCCTGCAGCAGGGCGACACCCTCGAAGAGGCCCTGGTCAACCTCGGCAAGGTCTTCGACGGCTTCTACACCCTTGTGGTCACTACCGCCGACAGCATGGCCGTGGTCCGGGATCCCATCGCCTGCAAGCCCGCCATCATCGCCGAAACCGCCGACTACGTGGCCATGGCCTCCGAATACCGCGCCCTGGCAGCCCTGCCCGGCATCGAAAACGCCCGCATCTTTGAACCGGAACCCGGAAAGGTCTACACATGGTCACTCTGACAGCCCCCGAAGCCACCGAAGCAGCCGTCAGCACGGAAAGGAGCATGGACTCCTTCAGTGTCGATCTTGCCGGCAGCCCCGTCCGGGACCTCAACCAGGCCCTCCACAATGCGGTTGACGGGCAGTCCTGGACCGTCACCAGCCCCGGCGGCAAGCACAGCCTCGCCGTCGGCATCAACGCGGACGTGACGGTCACCGTGGAAGGCCACGCCGGCTACTACGCAGCCGGGATGCACCAAAAAGGCGACGTAACCATCAACGGCAATGCCGGCGTCGGGCTGGCGGAGAACATCATGTCCGGCAGGGTCCACGTGAAGGGTGACGCGTCCCAGTCCGCGGCAGCCACCGGCCACGGCGGACTCGTGGTCATCGACGGAAACGCCGGCGCACGCTGCGGGATCTCGATGAAGGGCGTGGACATCGTGGTGGGCGGCAACATCGGCCACATGTCAGCGTTCATGGCGCAGGCCGGGCGCCTGGTGGTCTGCGGCGACGCCGGCGAGGCCCTGGGCGACTCCATCTACGAGGCCCGGATCTACGTCCAGGGCACCGTCACCTCGCTCGGCGCTGACTGCATCGAGAAGCCCATGAAGGCCGAGCACCTCGCCGAACTCGGCGAACTGCTCGCCGCCGCCGGGCGCACCGACAGCCCCGCCGGCTTCAAGCGCTACGGCTCAGCCCGGAACCTTTACCACTTCCACGTCGACAACTCGACGTCGTACTAGGAGCCTCCCATGACCATCACCTCCGTACCGCAGCAGCACTCCACCCAGGTCCCCACCCAGGACGCTGCTGAACTCGGCCTGCGCGAGTCCTCCACGTTCGACCGCGCCACCATTGCTGACATCCAGCGGGCCGCGGCCACCGGTGTGTACGACATCCGCGGCTGGGGCGCCAAGCGCAAGGTCCCGCACTTCGATGACCTGCTCTTCCTGGGTGCCTCCATGTCCCGCTACCCGCTGGAGGGCTACCGCGAAAAGTGCGATACCGACGTCGTCCTCGGCGACCGGCACGCCTCGCGGCCGCTGCACCTGCAGACCCCGGTGACCATCGCCGGGATGAGCTTTGGCGCGCTGTCCGCCAACGCCAAGGAGGCGTTGGGCCGCGGCGCGTCCGAGGTGGGCACCTCGACCACCACGGGCGACGGCGGCATGACGCCTGAAGAGCGAGGCCAGTCCAAGCACCTCGTGTACCAGTACCTTCCGTCCCGGTACGGCATGAACCCGGACGACCTCCGCAAGGCCGATGCCATCGAGATCGTGCTCGGCCAGGGCGCCAAGCCCGGCGGCGGCGGCATGCTGCTTGGCCAGAAAATCACCAAACGCGTGGCCGGAATGCGCACCCTGCCCGTTGGGATTGACCAGCGTTCGGCCAGCCGGCATCCGGACTGGACCGGCCCGGACGACCTGGAAATCAAGATCGGCGAACTGCGCGAAATCACCGACTGGAAGACCCCCATTTACGTCAAGGTCGGCGCTTCCCGTCCGTATTACGACACCGCCCTCGCAGTGAAGTCCGGTGCAGACGTGGTGGTGGTTGACGGCATGCAGGGCGGCACCGCGGCGACGCAGCAGGTGTTCATCGAAAACGTTGGCATCCCCACCCTGGCCGCCATCCCGCAGGCGGTCCAGGCACTGCAGGAGCTGGGCGTCCACCGCAAGGTCCAGCTCATCGTCTCCGGCGGCATCCGCACCGGTGCCGACGTCGCCAAGGCCATGGCCCTGGGCGCGGACGCCGTCGCCATCGGCACTGCCGCGCTGATCGCCCTGGGCGACAACGATCCCCGCTACGCCGCCGAGTACGCGGCGCTGGGTTCCGCCGCCGGCTTCTACGATGACTTCCAGGACGGCCGCGACCCCGCCGGCATCACCACCCAGGATCCGGAACTCTCTTCCCGGCTGGACCCGGTAGCCGCTGGCAAGCGCCTGGCCAACTACCTGCGCGTCCTCACCATGGAAGCCCAGACCATCGCCCGGGCCTGCGGCAAGTCGCACCTGCACAACCTGGAGCCGGAGGACCTGGTGGCGCTGACCATCGAGGCGTCCGCCATGGCCCGCGTCCCGCTGGCCGGCACCAGCTGGATCCCCGGCGCAGGCTAGGGGCAGTCCGTGACTGCCACCACCTCGTCCGCTTTCCTCCCAACCACGGAGGCGGCAGCGCAGCCTTCGGCGACGCAGCTGCCATCGGCTGACCCATCGGCTGCGACGGTGAGCGGCCTCCTGAGGGACATCGCCGACGTCGGCCGCGACAAGGCGCGGGGAGGCTACTCGCGGCCGGTGTTTTCCGCCGCCGGCTTCTACGACGACTTTCAGGACGGCCGCGATCCCGCCGGCATCACCACCCAGGACCCGGAGCTCGCCTCCCGGCTGGACCCGGTAGCTGCCGGCCGCCGCTTGGCCAACTACCTCCGCGTTCTTACGATGGAAGCGCAGACAATTGCCCGGGCCTGCGGGAAGTCGCACCTGCACAACCTCGAACCCGAGGACCTGGTGGCGCTCACCATTGAGGCCTCCGCCATGGCCCGGGTCCCGCTGGCCGGCACCAGCTGGATCCCGGGCGCCACGTAGCAGGCGCGAAGCAGCACGCGCCAAGCAGCACCTCTACCCGTCCTTATAAGGGAGCCCGTGATGACAGATTCCTCAGACTATGTGG
>DATFAE010000059.1:0-9604 GCA_035254945.1 Arthrobacter sp.
AGGGAGTTCCCCGAGGAGTTCCGCAAGACGGCGGCCAGCCGGTTCCGTGCCGCGGACAACATCTCGGTGACGAATTCCTTCTACCACTACTACGCGCTGCTCACGGGCCGGGCGGTCACCCAGACGGCAGCCAAAGTGCGCTACGTGGACACCACCATGCGGGCCGGGCTCAACTACCTGCCCAAGCTGCTGGCCAAGCGGAACATGGACTTCTTCTGCCTCAACGACGGCAGCTTCCCGGAGGTACCGGCGGACGAGCGGGCGCAGCTGGTGACGGATTTCCTGGAGAAGTACTTCCCCATCAAGGCGCCCTGGGAGATCTGAGGCCCCGGTATTTGAGGCCTGCGGCTGTGGGCCCTGCGGCTTCCGGCGCGCGCCGCAACCTGGATCCGGAACCTGGAATCTAGATCCTGGATCCGAGCCCGACTTTGGCGGCGGCCGCGGTCTTTGCTTTGTCGGGGATCCGGATTCCGGCAGCGGCCAGGCGCGAGGCAGTCTCTTCGGGTGCCACGTACTCCCCCACCGTGGGCGTGCTGCCCAGTGGAACCACCGAATGGACGATGGTGTGCTCGTAGACGTGGACCAGGTTGAACGCCTGTCCGCCGTCGCGGCCGCGGGTGCCGCCGACGGGCACGTTGAGGTCCTGGGTGTAGCACGTTGCGGAGGCCACGGAAACGGGGATCCCGGCGAAGCTGGCGGTGGTTGAGTAGTGCAGGTGCCCGGCAAGAATCGTCCGGACGTCCGAGTTGCGGACCACGGCCTCCAGGCTTGCCTGGTCGCGCAGTTCCACCAGCACGGACAGGTCCAGGACGGACGGGACCGGCGGATGGTGGAGCGCCAGGATGGTGCCGTCCGGCGCAGGGGTGTCCAGCTGGCTGGTCAGCCAGTCCAGCTGGTCTTCGCTCAGCTCGCCGTGGTGGTATCCCGGAACTGACGTGTCCATGGTGATCACGCGCAGACCGTTGATGAAGTAGCTGTGGTCCACCGGAGCGTCGTTGGCGGGCTGGTCCAGCAGCCCCTCCCGGAAGTTGGCGCGGTTGTCGTGGTTGCCCATGGCCCAGATGACCTTGGCGCCCATGTCTTCGCAGGCAGGATCAACGATGGCCCGCAGTTTTTTGTAGGCGTCGGGGTCGCCTTTGTCGGCAAGGTCGCCCGTGAAGATGACTGCCTCGGGCCGCGCACCGGAAGCGCGGACTTCGTCAAAGAGCTGGATGAGCTTGGATTCGCTGTCTACGGCGCCATATAGGGGGTCTGGACCTCCCATCAAGTGGGGGTCGCTCAGGTGGAGTAGGAAGTGGCGTGGCCGGGGATGCTCGGCCTCGATGTGCTCCATTGCTGCCTTTGTGGTCGGTGGGAAACGGCGTTTCCCTTCTACCCATCAGTAATCTTTATCCAACCAGACATTCGGCAAATTTTGGGTAAATTGCCGCAGTCAACTTGGAAAAAAATCAAAGGATTACGTTCCGTAATGCCCGTTCGGGGGTTCCGGAACGGCGGACGCCGCCAAGGCCGATTCGATGGCATCAATGACTTCGGCGGAGTCCGGTTCGACGGTTGGGGCGAAGCGTGCCACTACCTCGCCGCCGCGGTTCACCAGGAACTTTTCAAAGTTCCATTTCACCAGTCCTGGCAGCACACTTGTCTTGAACCTGGTCAGCTCCGAATACAGCGGATGCTGGTTCTTGCCCCGCACGTTGGCCTTGGCCGTGAGCGGGAAGGTCACGCCGAAATTCAGCTGGCAGAACTCGGCGATCTCGCTGTCGCTGCCGGGTTCCTGGCCGGCGAACTGGTTGCATGGAACACCAAGGATCTCGAAGCCGCGGTCGTGGAACTTCTCGTAGAGCGTTTCGAGTCCGGTGTACTGGGGCGTGAAACCGCACTTTGATGCCACGTTCACCACCAACACCACGTCTCCCCTGAACCGGCCGAAGTCAGTCTCGGTGCCGTCGTTGAGGGTGAGCGGAATGTTGTAGAGATCAGTCACAGCGCCGTCCTTGAAAGGTTGGTCATGCAGGTGATTCGTTGCCAACCATCAAGGGTACGGGTGCAATCTGGGAGTTTTCTGTCAGGGCCTTACGGCGCGGGCGCCGTCGCCGTGGACGTTGGCTCGGTTGCCGTGGGCGCCGCCGTCGAGGATTCGGTGGCCAACGGTTCCTCCGTCACCGGTGCGGAGGTCAGGGTTGGCAAGTCCGGCAACGCGATCCAGGACGTGGGCGTGGGGGACGGAGTGTCCGACGCCGTCGGCGTGGGTGACGTCCCGGTGGGCTCTGGCGCCGGCGAGGTGTCCGATGGTGTGGGCGTTGGGGATTCGCTGGCCGTTTCGGATGGCGGTGACGACGTCGGCGTGGTGGAGTCAGAAGGTGAGGGAGCCGCCGTCGTGGTGGGCGTAGCCGTGGCCGGCTCTGTCGGCGACGCAGTGGCTGTCGGTGACGCAGTAGTTGTCGGTGACTCTGCAGATGTTGGTGACGCGGTGGCTGTTGCTGTGGATCCCGCCGTCGGGCCCGCCGTGGGACCCGGCACGGGAGCCTCGCTCAGTTCCTGTTCGCCGTTCAGGACGGTGTGGCTGTTGTCCGTTGCCACCGGGATGGCCCAGCGCTGCGCCCGGGACGCGTCTGCGTCCCTGCCGTCGTAACTGACCATGGCAATGTCCTCCAGCTCGTCGAGCTGACGGATGGGGAGCAGCGTCCAGTCCAGCGGGCTGGTGTGCTTGCCGTGGAGGATCGTTTCGAAATGCAGGTGGCAGCCGGTGGACCATCCAGTGGTGCCGACCCGGGCAATGACCTGGCCCACCTGGATGGTGTCCCCGGCCCGTACCGCGATGGCTTCCAGGTGGTTGTACGTGGTGATCAGGCCGTTGCCGTGGTCTATTTCCACGCGGTTGCCGCCGCCCCATGGATGCCAGCCGGCGGCACGGACCACGCCGGCGTCGGCGGAGTAAACCCTGGTGCCGCAGCTTGCGGCATAGTCCTGGCCGAGGTGGAAGTCCCCTGCCGCTCCGGAGATCGGGCTGATCCTGTAGCCGAAGGGTGAGCTTGGCCTGAGCACTTCCAGGGGTGCCATCAGGGACCCCTGGGGCGGGCGTTTGAGCCCGGCGGATGCGACGTTGAGCTGGACGTGCCCATCCTTGGCGACGGTTGTGACGATTGTCCGGCTGAACGGGACCAGTGCCCTGCTGTCTGTGAGGAAGCCACCTGCCAGTCCCGAACGGCCGACGCCGCCGGCCGGGGACGCCGTCATGCCCGGCTGCCCGGACGGTCCGGGGAAGCCCAGGGCGAAAAAGGACACGGCAACGACGGCAACCGCGGCCAGCGCGCGAACCGCTGCAGCGCATGCGCCAGCAGACTCCTTGTCGCGGCCGGCTCCCCAGTGATTGCCCATTCGTTGACTCCCGGGTTGGCCCGCCAGACCCCAGATCTCCGGACGGGCTTACCCTCTCATGGGACCACAAAGCCGATGGCGTGTGAACCCCGGGCCCCAACCACTGCGGACATTTTGTGGATATGCGGGTGCGTCCCGCCGGCGGCCAGTGAGCAAGAATGGAGCTATGCGCAATCTCCTGAGGGAATGGCAGGGCGAACTCAAGCGCGTGTTCACAGGCAGCCCTGACGTGCTTCCCGGCTGGGTTCCACGGCTTGCGGAGGGGAACGACGCCGGCTATCACCTGCCGGGCTCGGCCGTCTGGGCCGTGCACGGCTCCATGACCCCCATTGTGGCCGGGATCCGCGCGCTGCTGATGCAGTCGCTGCATCCGGCTGCGCTGTCCGGAATCCTGGAGCACTCCGACTTCCGCCAGGATCCGCTGCGCAGGCTCGCACGCACCATCCAGTGGATCTTCACCGTCACCTATGGCTCCAAAGCCGCCGCCGAGGAAGCCTCCGCCCGGGTCCGCCGGCTGCACGGGCCCGTCCAGGGAATCTACAGCGACAGGCGCGGTGCCGAACGGGGCTACTCGGCCAACGATCCGGAGGTTGCCCGCTGGGTACACCTTGCCTTCGTTGACGCCTTCCTCGCGGCGCACAAGATCTGGGGCGGCACCATCCCCGGCGGCCCCGATGCCTACGTCCGCGAATGGGCCCAGGCCGGAAGGCTGATGGGGGTAGAGGATCCGCCCCTGACGGAGGCCGAAATGCACCGCGAGCTGGACCGCTGGTATGACAGCGGGGAGCTGCTCGCGGACAGCAGGGTCGCCGAGACCGTCGAGTTTATCCGCCGCCCGCCCCTGAACCCCATGCTGCGCCCGGGCTACCGGATCCTGTTCGCCGGCGCCGTCCACAGCCTCGAGCCGAGGTACCGCCGGATGCTGGGTCTCCGGACCGCGCACCTGGGGCCAATTCCCCTCCCGGTGAAGCTGGCAACAACGGTGACTCTCGGCGTCGTGCATCTTCTCCTTGGACGCGGGCCGGGACCGAGCGAGCAGGCTGCCCGGCAGCGGCTCCG
The DNA here is from genome assembly GCA_035254945.1 of Arthrobacter sp. Lineage (GTDB taxonomy): Bacteria > Actinomycetota > Actinomycetes > Actinomycetales > Micrococcaceae > Arthrobacter. Next base: position 4,438 of record DATFAE010000059.1, read on the forward strand.
CCGGCTCGGCCATCCGACGGTGTGATCCGGCTGGTGCGGTGACCTGCCGGTGACGGCCGCCGGATATGCAAAAACCCGGCCCTGACAAGGTCAGGACCGGGTTTCCGGCTGGCGGAGAATGGGGGATTTGAACCCCCGAGGGCGTTAACCCAACACGCGTTCCAGGCGTGCGCCATAGGCCGCTAGGCGAATTCTCCAGCTGCTTTCGAATCAAAAGCAGATACTAGACTACCTGAACTTTTCGACAACGCCCAATTGGCCCCAGGAGGGTGTCAGTTAACGTCAAAATGGACGCCCCCAATGCGCCCATTCCTCCGGAACACCGTTGAGCTGCCGGGTCCGGCCCTCCAGCCAGGCCCCGCAGCTCACAATCTTGAGATTGCCCCAATCGGTGTACATATCCATGATCGGGCCTGCCCGCCGGATTAGCAACGAAAAGTGCTCCCGTTATCTTCGGCGCCTTTGGCACGATGGAGCCATGACACAGTTCCACGCCCTGGTGGCCTACGTTCCGCGGACCCACACCCCGGCAGTCCTGGCGGCCATCGGAGACGCCGGGGCAGGCCGGGTCGGAAACTATTCGCACTGCTCCTTCGCCACGGCCGGAACAGGACGGTTCACGCCCCGGGAGGGAGCGGCGCCGTTTGTCGGGGCCGTGAACCGCCCCGCCGAGGTGGCCGAGGACCGGATCGAATGCGTGGTTGAGGCGGCACTGCTCGACGCCGTCGTGCTGGCCTTGCGGGCGGCCCACCCGTATGAGGAACCCGCCTTTATGAGCTGGCCGGTGAACGGCTGGCGCGGGGATTAGGGCCGGGTCGAGGCATGCCAAAAGTTCGGGTAAACTGATCTGCGGCCCCTCATGTGGCGTCATCCTGTTGAACTCCCCCAGGACCGGAAGGTAGCAAGGGTAGACGGGCTCTGGCGGGTGCATGGGGGGTCTTTACTATTCCCCCACAGGGCGGCACGCTGTCAGCCCGGATTGGTAGGGTTTTCTCTGTGACTGCTACAACCGCCCTTTACCGCAGATACCGTCCGGATTCCTTCGCTGACGTTATCGGGCAGGAACATGTCACGGAGCCGCTGATGACGGCCCTGCGGAAAAACCGCGTCAACCACGCCTACCTTTTCTCGGGTCCCCGCGGCTGCGGCAAAACCACCTCCGCCCGGATTCTCGCCCGCTGCCTCAACTGCGCCCAGGGCCCCACCGATACCCCCTGCGGCGTCTGCCCCAGCTGCATTGAACTGGCCCGCGGTGGCTCCGGATCCCTCGACGTCATCGAGATCGACGCCGCCAGCCACGGCGGTGTGGATGACGCCCGGGACCTGCGCGAGCGGGCAACATACGCACCGGTCCGCGACCGCTACAAGATCTTCATCATCGACGAGGCCCACATGGTCACTTCGGCGGGCTTCAACGCGCTGCTCAAGATCGTGGAGGAGCCGCCGGAACACATCAAGTTCATCTTCGCCACCACGGAGCCGGACAAAGTCATCGGCACCATCCGTTCCCGCACCCACCACTATCCGTTCCGGCTGGTTCCTCCGGAACCGCTCATGGCGTACCTGGAACTGCTGTGCCGGCAGGAGAATGTGCCGGTGGCCCCAGGTGTCCTTTCCCTGGTGATACGCGCCGGCGCCGGCTCGGTCCGCGACTCCCTGTCCGTGCTGGACCAGCTGATGGCAGGAGCCGGGCAGAACGGCCTGGACTACGAACTCGCCGTCGCCCTCCTGGGCTACACCCACGCGTCCCTGCTGGACGACGTCGTCGAAGCAGTGGCCGCGTCCGACGCCGCGACCGTCTTCCGCGCGGTGGACCGGGTGATCCAGACCGGCCATGATCCCCGCCGCTTCGTCGAGGACCTGCTGGAGCGCTTCCGCGACCTCATCATTGTCAAGGCGATGCCCGAGAGCGCCCAGACAATCCTGCGCGGCATGCCCGCGGACCAGATCGCGCGTTTGCAGAACCAGGCTCACAACCTTGGCGCAGCCGAACTGTCACGCGCCGCGGATGTCACGAACACCGCCCTGACCGAAATGACCGGCGCAACGTCCCCGCGGCTCCACCTCGAACTGCTCTGCGCGCGCATCCTGCTCCCCAGTTCCGAACAGACCGAACGCGGCATTGCCGCCCGGATCGACCGCGTGGAGCGGCGCCTCAGCTATGCCGGGAACGACGTCGGCGCTCCCGCCCCCGCAGGATCCAGCGTCCCGGCAGCGGCAGCACCGGCAACTTCAGCACCGGCAGCGCCAGTACCTGCGGCTGGGCCGGCTTCTGCGCCGGCTTCCCAGGCCCAGATCCGGCCCGAACAGCCCACACCTGAACCGACGGCTTCTGAACCGGCGGCTTCTGAACCGGCGGCTCATGCTCCGGGCGCCGCGCCTCAGACCCACTCACCTGCTCCGGCGCCGGCGGGCGCCCGGCCAGCGGACGGCACGGGAGCCGCTGTTGCGTCTCAGGAAACGCCGGATCAACAGCCGGAGCAGCCACAGACCAGCCAAGGCCGCCAGCCGCTGACGGCCCCGAGGGTAAGCACCACTGACTGGCCGGTGGACGAGCCATCCAGTGTCCGTCAGCCACCCGCGCCAGCTGCGGGGGTGCGCCGCGCACCGGCACAGGAACCACCAGCACAGGTATCTCCAGCGCAGCACCAAGCTCCTGCGCAGCAGCAGCCCGGCGCGACGCCCGCGGCAGAAGTCCGCCCGGCGCCCGCCACAGCTGCCGCTGCAGGACCGGGCGGCGACGTCGAGGTTCTTCGCCGGGCTTGGCCGGAAATCCTCCAGACGCTGTCCAAAATCAAGCGCAGCACGTGGGCGCTGGTGGAGCCCAACGCCCAGGTTGCAGCCTTCGACGGCCAGGGGCTAACCCTCGCGTTCACTACGCCGGGACTGGCGGGCGCTTTTGGCCGCGCCGACCATTCGGAGAACCTGCGCCAGGCGATCCACAAAACCGTGGGCATTGACTGCCAGATCACAGCTACCGCCGGCGGAAACAACAGCCCAGCGAGCTCTGAGCCAAACCCAAAAGCGCCCGCTAGCCGGCAAGCGCCGGCCACGTCCGCAGACGTCGCCTGGGGCCTGGCCCCCGCGGGCCCTCGCTCCGCACAGGACACCGCCACCCCAGACTCCCCGGCCCATGACACAGCAGCACAGGCCGCCGCAGCCCCGGACACGGCCGCGCAGCACACCGCCACCCCGGCAGCGCCCGCTGTGGATGCACCTTCGGCTCCTTCGTCGACGGCACAGTTGTCTGCTCCGGCGGAACCTGGCGACGCACCTGGCCCGGCCACCCAGGCCACGGGTCAGGCGCATGTCCAGGCAGCGGCCCCAACGGCAGCCCAGGGCCCGTCCCCGGCGCCGGCGCAGGAGGCCGACACTGCCGGCAGCTTCGCCTACTCCGACGACGACTGGGGCCCGCCCCGGGACGAGGACGCCCCGCCGCTGGAAGAGGAACCTCCCATGGACTGGGACCCGTCCGCCCCGGTTGAACCGCGGCCCACGGCTGCAGTCCCCGCGGCGGCCCCCGCCCGTGAGGGCAGTGCCGCACCGGCCGGAAAGCGCGCCTCCAAGCCCGCCAAGCCGTCGGCCCCGGCCGCAGCTGCCACCGCGAGCGCAACAGCTGCCCCGCATGATCCGTGGACCCGCGCAGTGGAACAGGCACCGGGCGTCTGGGTAGTGGGTACTGAGAGCAACATCGGCAAGAGCCCGGCTCCGTCCGACGCCTACGGTACGGCCGCGTCGGAGACCCCGGCTCCGCACTATGAACCCGCCACAGCCCAGGTTCCTCAGGCGACAGCTGCTCCCCAGGCAACAGCTGTTCCCCTGGCTGCGGCGGTTTCCGAGCCTGTCGCTTCGCAGCACGCAGCGGCCGCACAGCCACCTGGCCCCGTGGACGCGTGGGGACTTCCGGTAGCCGCCCCCTTGCCTCCAGGGCCTTCAGGTTCCGCGCCATCCTACGTTGCGTCCTCCGCCCCGGCGATCCCCGTCCCTGAACCTGCGGCGGAACCGGTGCGGGAATATGCGATGGCCGCGTCGGCTCCCCAGGCCGCGCCACCGCAACCGGCGCCCGCAACCACGCCGGCAGCGGCCGCCGCCCGGCAGAGCCTCTACCAGCGGCTGTCCAACAGCCCTGAAGCTGAAGCCGGACGGGCCAAGGCGCCGTCACGGGCCGTTGCTGCAGCTGTGCCGGACGTACAGGACATCCCCAGCGCGGACGACGAAACCATCGAGGAATCCGGCGTGTTCGGGCGCGCCGCCATCGAGCGTATTCTGGGCGGGAAGCTGATTGAGGAGCGTTCCCTGGATGGCAGCCCGCTGCCTCCCCGCTACTGATCGCCTGAGCGCCGCTCAACGGGGCACCATGCTGCCGGCACCACTGATCCGCCCATCATCCAAGCCAAACTAAAGAGGAAAACGTGTACGAAGGTGCGGTCCAGGAGCTGATCGACGAGCTCGGACGCCTTCCCGGTGTGGGTCCCAAGTCCGCCCAGCGGCTGGCGTTCCACATTCTTGAAGCCGACCCCCAGGACATGAAACGCCTGGCGGACGCCATCACCACGGTGAAGGAACGCGTGAAATTCTGCACGGTCTGCGGCAACGTGACCGAGCAGGAGCTCTGCAACATCTGCCGGGACACCCGCCGCGACCCATCCGTGATCTGTGTGGTGGAAGAATCCAAGGATGTCCTCGCCGTGGAGCGCACCCGGTCCTTCCGCGGCCGTTACCACGTGCTGGGCGGAGCCATTAATCCGATCGCAGGCGTAGGCCCGGAGCAGCTTCGGATCCGGGAGCTCCTGACCCGGCTGAACGACGGCGCCATCCAGGAGGTCATCATCGCCACCGACCCCAACCTCGAGGGTGAGGCAACGGCCACCTATCTGGCCCGGATGCTGAAGTCCATCGGCATTGTGGTCACGCGCCTCGCATCCGGATTGCCGGTGGGCGGCGATCTTGAATATGCCGACGAAGTCACGCTGGGGCGCGCGTTCGAGGGCCGCCGCAACGCCCTAAGCTGAGGAGTCGGCTGGCCATGACCACGGAAGACATCGCGCCGCTGGCCACCGGGCGGCTGGTGCTGCGCCTGGTTGATGCTTCGGACGAGGCCGCCATCCACCGCCACCGCAGCCACCCCGCCGCCACCCGCTACCTGTCCCACGATCCCCTCAGCGTG
>DATFAE010000060.1:0-1587 GCA_035254945.1 Arthrobacter sp.
CCATTGGCGCACCGGATATCGACGAGTTCGTCACCCGGTGCGAAAGCGTGGGTCTGGATCGGTTCGATTTCCGATGCCTGGCTGATCGTCCCCAGTTGCGGCTTGAGCTCCAGCACGCCATGCAATGCCGCCACGATGAACGCCGGGCCAGTACCCGCTCCTCCGTTGTGACGCCCGTGATCCGGCTCCTCACCGACAGCGGCGTCACCTCGCTGCTGGAGTGGAATCTTGGCCAGTGGGCAGCGTTCTATAGCGCCGGCCGGGTGGGCCGCAGTCACCGCCACAACGGGCAACTCGCATTCCTGCGATTTGCCTACACCCGGCTCGAAGACCTCGCCGCCGGCACCGGCTGGGAGTCAGAGTATTCCCGCGACGTCTGGGCCCTGCACCGCCTCGGCTACACCGACACCCGCGGCACCCTCCGCTTCGACAAGATCCCGCAACCGTGGCTGCGCACCATGGCAAAACGCTTCATCCGATGGCGGCTGACCAGCGGCAGGGAAATCATCCAAGCCCGCATCGACCTCCTCGCCCTGAACCGATTCGCCGCGTTCCTCGCCCACACCATCCCCCACTCCGACGGCCCGGACTGCATCGACCGCGGCATCCTGGAACGCTTCCTCGCCGAACTCGCCCGGGATAAACGGGCCGTGACTTCCCGTGGCCGCGACATCAGCTCCCTGAACGCCTTCTTCGCCGCGATCCGCCGCCACGACCGGGCCAAGGACCTGCCGGCATCGGCGAACTTCTACCCCGAAGACTTCCCACGACCAGCCAAACGACTGCCCAGAGCCCTGGCCGATCACATCATGGCGCAACTCGACCAACCCGAAAACCTCGGCAAATGGACCAGCCCCGACAGTCGGCTACTCACACTGATACTGATGCGCTGCGGACTGCGCGTCGGGGACGCCTGCAACCTGGTATCAGACGGCGTGGTCCGTGACGGTGACGGCGCCCCATACCTTCGCTATATGAACCGGAAGATGAAACGCGAAGCCCTCGTACCCCTCGACGAGGAAGTCCATACCGCCATCCTCGATCAGCAACGACGCGTCCGCGAACGATTCCCCGAAGGCAGCAACTGGCTGTTCCCGGCCCCGAAGATGAACCCCGACGGAGCAAAACCGCTCACCACACACTCCTACCGCGGACAGCTTGAAGACTGGCTGGAACGCTGCGACATTCGCGACGAACACGGGCAAGAGGTGCGCCTGACTCCGCATCAGTGGCGCCACACCTTCGGGACAACACTGATCAACCGCGACGTTCCTCAGGAAGTTGTCCGGGTCCTCCTCGATCACACCTCGGCGGAGATGACCGCCCATTACGCCCGGCTGCATGACACGACCGTGCGTCGCCACTGGGAGAAAGCCCGCAAGGTCAACATCAACGGCGACACCATCACCATTGACCCGCAGGGACCACTCGCCGAAGCCAGCTGGGCCAAACAACGCCTCGGCCGCGCGACGCAGAGCTTGCCGAACGGATTCTGCGGGCTGCCGGTTCAGAAAACCTGCCCGCACGCCAACGCCTGCCTGACCTGTCCCATGTTTGTCACCACCGCCGAATTCCTCCCCCAGCACC
>DATFAE010000061.1:0-9905 GCA_035254945.1 Arthrobacter sp.
GCTCCTCACGGCCGGCTCCCTCACCGGTGACGACCGTGATCTGACAACCCTGCTCGCGCACGTTATCCGCGGAACGGTGTTAGACGATGGCTCAGAACCACTGGGTATCAGCTACCCGTCAAAAACACTGACTGGAAGGTGCTGGGCCTACTGGGACCGACGGGCTGACGAAGGCCTCTCCCCCAGCCGCAACGGCCTCCTGCAGCTGACCTCCGAAAATGTCGGACCGGACCCTGAATTCCACCGTGTAGCCGAACTGTACGGTCTACCGGTCCTCGGAGCTCGCCCGTGAAATCAAGGAAATCTTCCGAGCGCCGCTCCGATAGGCCGCCAACCGCTGGCGGCTGCAGGACTTGCCGGCCGTTGGCAGAGGGGTCCCGGCTAGATCAGGCATCAGGTTCTTCGCCACTCTGAGGCTGCTCGGGGGTAATGCGCTGCAGCAGCGCGTCATGGGCTTCCTGGAGCGCGTCCGCGCGGGCCTGCGCGGCGGCCGCCCGGGTTGCTGCTGCCGCAGCTTCGGCCGCTGCTTCCTGGCCGGCTGAGCGGGCCTGCTCTAACTGCTCGGCATTGGTGGTTAGCTGGCGTTCCAGCTCCTCTATTTTGGCCACCAGCTCGGAGACAGCGGACTCCTTTTCGGCCGTCACTTTGTCGAGGTCGGCAACAAGCTCGGCGACCTCTTCATTCAGCTCCTTTTTCTCCCGGGCCCAGAGCTCGCCGGTGGCGGCGTGGCGCTCGTTCGCAATGGTGGACGCTTCCGCCCAGACAGCCCCGGCCAGACGCGCCGCCTGCTCGAGGATGGCCGGCGGGGTCGCCGCGACCTGACCTCCTGCGGACTGCTTCTCCTCGGCCCATTCCTTCAGATAGCGGGTGGCGTCGGCGTTACTAACGCCCGCAGCAGATCGAACAGTGGACACGGTCGGGCGCCGCTCGGCGCTGATCTGCTCCGCGGCAGCAAAAACCCGGTCTTTAGCACTCGAACTCATTCGAAAACCCTCAGTAGTAGTAGGAGTAGTACCAAAACTACTCCTACTACTACTAATCGGCAATACCGCGCTGTCCCGGGGCCCGCGGTTCCCCGTCCATGTGGGTGGGGTAGGGCCTCAGGCCAGAGGGTCTGGGTAGCGGGGATTCCTCGTGGGTCGCCCCCCAGGCGCAGAGCGGTTTGCGCCGCCCAAGAGCCTTGCCTTGGGGACGATACGCGTCCACGAAAAGAGTAGGAGTAGTAGTAGATGCCTCCTACTACTACTGGGCGTCTCTTGGTAAAAGATCGGCAGGGCCTTCGGGATCAGCCGGCAGGGTGCCGAGAAACGCTGGGAGGGCCGTATCCGCGGATGAGCGCACGCCAGCGTAGGACGCTTGGAGACGCCGGACCGCCCGGGAGCACAGGGGTTTCCGCCCCTCCAGCGCCCCTATTCCCCTTCCGGCACGTTGTCCGCCAGTTCGCCCGCGGCGATCCGCTCAGCGGTGCGCCGGTATGCATCTGCGATATAGTCCTCGAGATCCTGGCGGCCGACGCGCCAGAGCCCCCTCGCTCCAACCTGAAAAGCGCGAAGCTCTCCAGTATGAATGAGGTTCCGGATGAGGCTGCTTTTGCACTTCAATTCTTCGGCGACCTGCTCGATGGTCAGAAAGCGGCGCTTGCCGGGTTCAGCGGTCACCCGGACATCCTAATGTGAGCAGCACCCAGCCGGGGCCAATTTGCGGGCCCCGGGCCATCCGGTGAGATTTCCTGGGCTGGACGGCCTGCAGGGCTTACCGGCTCATGCCCTTTTGAAGGAGCTTTGTCGGGCCGTTGGCTCCGCGCGTCTTGCGGGCCTTTGCAGGCCTCGATCCCTTGCCTACGGCTGCGCTGGGCGGAGTGCCCTGATCCTGGTCCGCAACGAGCCGTGCATCTACAGCCTCGCGGTCAGCAACCCCTTCGAGGCTGGCCGCCAGTTCCTGTCGGCGCTCGGCTGAGTCGTATGTGGCTCCTGCTTCGCCACGCAACTGCTCGGGGCGGTGATCGGCACGGGCGGCTGTCCAGTCTTCAATCAGCCGCCTTTCCATGTCGTCCTCGACGGCTACGCCGTCTGCAAATTTGTGCCGCTGTTCCCAGTTGTGTGCCTCGATGGGTTTGGTCTCCCGGAGCCAGGCCAGCGCTTCGTCCAAGTCCTCCCTTGAGGGCTGATCAACGGCCTCGGCGCGCTTCCTGTCTTCCCGATCGGCCTCGGCCAGCAGTTGCACAGCCTGGGCGTTCTCGTCACGGCCGGAACGGCGTTCCTGTTCTGCCTGTTCGCGGTCCCGCTCGGCTTTAGCCAGGGCCTCCGCCACCGTTGCTTCATTGGCACCGAGGTTGTCCACGTCCAAGCCGTAGCGGCGCTGCACCTGGTCACGGATCACCTCGGCCGCGTCGCGCGCCGCCGGATCGTGGTCTTTCCACGCGGTGGCCGCCTCATGTGCCCTTTCGATGTCGCGGCCGGTGGCCGTGTCCCACCACCGGTTGTCCATGACGGGGGCGAGCTGTGCACGGGCAGCTGCCCGCTCGGCATCGAACCGTGCCTGCAGTTCGCGGGCCTGTTGTTCCTCGGCCGCTTGGGCGCGGCGCAGCTCTTGCTCGCGGGCTCTGGCCAGCTGCTCACCGAGCCGGCCGGCGACGGTCAGCGCAACGCGCGACATTCCCTCAAGAGCCTCATCAATGCCGTCAGATTCGCTCATGGTTCCCCTCCTTGGTGTTATCTCTCAATGTCTGGGCGGGTATTCCCGCTTCGGGTGCCCGCGTGGGTGCGTGCCTGCACATATTCCGGCAGCAGCACGGACCCCGCGGGCCGACCGGCAACCTGGCCGGCTGTGCTCGCGCGTACCGCGGCGGCAGCTTCGCTATCCGCTGTGGGCGTTGACGCTGGGACGGCGGGCAGTGCGGCCGCGACCTGGCTCAGTTGGTGCTTCACCATGTGGCTGATCTGGCGTGCTCGGCGCAGATCATTTGAGGCCTTGTGCATGTCGTGGACGGCCTTTGCGACGTTGAGCAGCTGGCGCAGCATGATTGCCTGCGCGGCTGTTCCGGTGCCGCCCATCGAAGCTGCCATGAGCATGAGCGAGGCTCCGCGGGCAGATGGTCCTGCGCTGCGGATGGGGCGGACTGGGTAACGCCGCAGTTGTGCTGTCTTGGACAGCTCGTCGGCCGCTGCTGCGAGTGGTCCGGGCGTCGCCTCGGTTGCCGTGGACCAGGCGGCGAAGGCGCCGGATGTCTCGCGTGCAACCTGCGCCCAGGTCGCGTGATCGTCCAGCGGGACGGAGCGCAGCGTTTCGCGGAGCCGGGCAACTTCGTCGCTGTACTGCTCCCACATTTGCGGGTCCGGTTCGTGGGCTTCGCGGCCGATCGTGACCGGGCGGCGTCCACGTGCAGCTGCCTGCCATTCGGCGACCGCCTCGGCGGCACCTTGTGGGCTGTCAGGCCACTCGGCGCGGAGCTTGGGCAGAGCAAGGTCTTTGGCGAGGTGACCGCCGCCGAACCACACAGGCCGGCCACCTTTGGGAGGACGTTCTGCCACGCTGTAGCCGACCACGACGTCGTCACGTCCGGACGCGTACCGCGGCCTGACCAGGGCACCGGCACGGCGAAGGCGTCGAATGAATTCGGCCTCATCCTGGGCGGACGTCGCGCAGGCACGGACCTTGCGTTCCAGGGACCGGCGTTCCGGTTCCGGGGCTCCCCGCCGCTCGGACGCTTCACGTTCACCGGGCCGGAGGCCACGGGTGGAATGCGTGGGCGAAAGTTCTTCCAGGCCGTACTTTTTCTCAAGCTCCCGGGCGGCCTGTTGCGCGCGGGGGAAGTCCCGCCAGCTGCTCCACTTCGTGCCGTCCTCGCGGACCATGGAGGCAGCGATGTGGATGTGGTCGTTTCCGGCTTTGCTGTGGCCGTGACGGACCGCCACCCACTGGGCCGGCGCCCGTCCGCTGGCTTCGGTGAAGCCCATCTCGTCCATGAAGTCCTGCGCAATCTCAGCCCACTTCTGGTCGGTAAGGTCGCCTTCCTCGGCGCGCAGTGAAAGGGAGCAGTGCCAGACATGCCCGCCGGGAATCTCGACGCCCAGGACGCTTCTTGCCCGGTCCAATTCCTTGGCAATGGCCTGCGCCGCGTCGGCGTTCAGTTCGTCATCGTTGTGCCAGGCCATGATCGACGGTGAGCCCGCGACCAGGTGTGGGTCGGTGTGTTCGTTCGCCCGGCCCGGACCGGCAAGGTAGGCGATGAGCCCGTGCATACGGGTGCCCTTGGTGATGTTGGGAATCATCAGCGAACCATCGAATCAAGCATCGTGTTGATCCGGTCCGCGACCGCACGCACCCGGGTCAACACCGTGCGGGCTGCTTCCGGGAATTCGTCCGTGGCGTTCGCGTGCCGGGCGAGCTGGTTGACGTTGTTCGACAGGGCAGCAAGGTAGCGGCGGGCCGCAATGAATTCAACGGCCATCGCCCGCCGCTCATCCAGCGACTCGGAGTTCTCCGCGTACAGGGCAGCGCTGACCAGAATCTCCGAGGGGCTGCGCCCGGTCCGTTCCTCCAGCACCTTCAACTGAGCACGTTCGAACTCCGACATCGACACCCGCACGTACTGGGTGTCGCCGTCAATGTTGGCGCGGCGGCGGCGGGAGATCCGGCGTGGCGACTTCGGCTCTTCAGTCATCCCGGTCCCCTCCCCCAATGCCCAGCGCAGCGCCCCGGAATCTCCGGGCCACACTGACGAGTGTGCCGCATCCAGGGCCGCAGGCCGTGGATCAACACGCGGGTTATGGCACATAACCATCTAGCTTGCTCCGGTCGCTCCGACCGAGGTCCTGCTCCGCTGGCACGTCCAATAGGGCCTCGTACCCATCGTCCAGACGTCAGTACCCATCTGGCTCAGCGAAAACATCTCCGTCTTCGACTTCGCACTCTCCACTGCCTGCGACTCCGATGCACCGGAAACCTTCCCGGTCCCGACATGGCGGAGCTGCCGGACCTCGGAGGGCCGTTCAACATAGCGACCGCCTGGAGGCACGGAATCGCCAGGCTGGGCGTCAGCCCGTCAAGCCTGGCGATTCCGACAGCCCCGCCGACGCTGGGTATGATTAGTAAAATGCGATCAACAGATGCGGACGACAGGGCAAAATACGGCCCTCCTCCGCAGTACCCCATAGAATCTGTTGACAACGCCCTCCGCCTCCTCCTGCTTTTCGAGACCCAGCCCAGCATCAGGCTGACGGACGCAAGCAAGTATCTGGGTGTAGCTTCCTCGACTGCCCACCGGCTCATGGGCATGTTGCTCTACCGTGGATTCGTGCGCCGGAATCCGGCCACCCGGGCCTATGAACCTGGCCAGGCACTGGGCTCCATCGCTTTCGCCATCCGACGCCAGAGCGACGTCCGGACCGTCGCCCGCCCGTTCCTGGAACGGCTCTTCGACGAAACCGGGGAGACCGTCCACTTCGCTAGGCTTGAGGGAACAGACACGCATTTCCTCGATGCCATCGAAAGCTCCCGCGCGGTGCGCGTTGGCTCCCGTCAGGGCCGGATGATTCCCGCCAACTGCGCCGCCACGGGAAAAGCCATGTTGAGCCGGCTCAGCGATGACCAGCTACGGAACCTTTACCCCCAGCAAGAGCTCCCCGGCCTGACCAAGGCCTCCATCACGTCCCGGGCGGACCTGGAATCGGCTCTGGACAAGATCAGGCAGACCGGTTTTGCAAGCAGTGACGAAGAAAGCGAGGACGGCGTGACGTCCGTCGCCGTCGCCCTCACCGATCCAAGCGGCACCCCCTACGCCCTCAACGTCTCGGTGCCGGCCCACCGCATGTCGGACCAACTCCGCGTCGAACTCGGTGCCAAGCTTCAGGCGGCCGCTGAAGAATTGCAGGGCCTGCTGGTCTAGGCCCACGCGCCGATCCCCGCCTCCGGCCGTTCCTGACGGAGCCGGCCAGCGGTGGCGGAGGGACGTCGGACAGCGAGCTGTTACCGGCCGCAGGCGCTCAGCTGCACGCCCAGTCGCGGTAGACTCGCGCACATTGGAATCGAAAACCCGGTTGGAACAGGCATCGCCGGCGGCGAGCTCGGCTGCGATGCCTGCCGGGCCCCCAGCAGGCGGGGCAGGACGGTGGTGCGCAGGGCATCGGCGCTGACGCGGGTGGCGTGCGCGGAGACGTTTACGGCCGCGATGATGCCGGTCCCGGCATCCCGCACGGGGACGGCAATGGACCGCAGGCCCTCGGTCAGCTCCTGGTCGGCCAGCGACCAGCCTTGCTCCCGGGCCGCGGTTATCCTCTTCCGGATTTCCTCGCGGTCGATCGCGGTGTTGCCGGTCAGGCTTTCCGGCACCAGGGCTTCCAGATATTCATCAAGCTCCCCCTCGGTGAGCCCGGAGAGAAGGACGCGCCCGGTCGCCGTCGCGTACGCCGGCAGGCTGGTGCCGATGATGATGTTGACGGTCAGGACGCGGTCGGCGTGGACCCGGTCCACGTAGACCACGCTGCCCCGGTGCAGCACCGTCAGCGATGCTGTCTCGCCAGCCTCCTGCACCAGCGACGCAAGGTGCGGATGGGCCACCGCCAGCAGCTTATGGCTCAGCAGATAGGCATCCCCGATCTCCAGCACTGCTAGCCGCAAGGAATAGCCACTGGCGTCGTAGGACAGATAACCCAGGTATTCCAGGGTGAGGATGAATCGCCCCGCCGCGGTCCTGGCGATCCCGACGAACTCGGCAACATCCGAGACCGACAATGGCCTGTCCTGGCTGCTGATAGGCCTTCAGCACGGACAAAGCCCGGGCCAACGCCTCGACATGGCCCGGGTCGCTCTTCTTCAAAAGGGAGGCGGTCTCCGGGAGGCTTGGCCCTATCCGAAGCTATCTCATGGCGATGCGTTTAATGGCCCCCACTGGCGAGGATTACAGGCCAGACGGCGCTGGGCGGGCGGCTACCACTGCCACACCGGCAGATCTCGCCAGTTCTCTGCTGAACGGAATTAACATCTGGACAGCAGTTATGCGTTGTGCTTCACTTGCTGGATTACGGCGACCGTGCCGAGCTGCCGCATCTGGCCAGTCTGTTCGACATCGACAACAAGTGTGGCGGCGGCGTTGGCTTGCAGGAGGCAAACGCCTACCTTGAGCTGACCGCACCCGTGATGGCCCAAACATAAAGAGCTGAGGCTTCAGCCGTTTAGCAAACTATCGACAGATCCGAAAGACGAGGCCCTCCGATGATAAATGAAACGAGTACGGCTCCGAGACCAGGTGCGACCTCAAGGCTGCCCTTGCTGAACGGACACAGTATGCCGCGGATCGGCCTCGGAACATGGCCGATGCTGGACGCCGAATGCGAGCAAGCCGTCCGCTGTGCCGTGCAGACCGGCTACAGGCTGGTCGACACGGCCGTTCAATACCGCAACGAAGAAGCCGTGGGCCGCGGCATCAGAACCGCCGGCGTCCCGCGGGCGGAACTCTTTATTTCCAGCAAGTTCAACAAGGAGTCCCACAGCGTCGACGGCGTCCGTCGGGCGTACGACGAAAGCCTGCGGAAGCTTAGGGTCGACTATCTGGACATGTTCATGTGCCATTGGCCGGTGCCGGCGCTTGGCGCGTATGCGGAGGCATGGAAAGGCCTTGTAACCCTGTTAGAGGAAGGCGCCGTCAAGGCCATCGGCGTCTCCAACTTCAAGCCGGCCCACCTGAGGAAAATCATCGAAGCGACCGGAGTCGTTCCGGACGTCAACCAGATTCAGCTAAGTCCCGCTCTGGCGCGCACACAACCGCGTGCGGTCCACCGGGAGCTGGGAATCCTCACCCAATCCTGGAGCCCGATCGGCCGTGAATCCGGACTGCGTGCGAACCCCCTTGTGGTGGCCATCGCCGACCGTCTGAACAGGTCACCTGCCCAGGTCCTGCTGCGATGGCACATTCAGCAGGACCTGGTGCCCATCCCGCAGGCTTCGGACCCCGTCTGGTTGAGAGAGAACATCTCTGCGTTCGATTTCACCCTGACCGCCGACGACATGAACGATCTGGCCCGCCTGGATATGGGCGAAACTGCTGCGCGGGACTCAGATGCTGCGGAAAACGGTCACTGAATCCCGGCCAACGGACGCGGTCCGGCGGGGCCTCGGCCACTCGGCCGACTGGGGCTTGACGAACGCCACACTTTAGGTCATTCTCTTTCTAAAAGAAACTATCTCTGATTACCAGAGATGACTGGCGTCTTGCCGGCCCGGACAAGGAGATCCATCAATGACTGACCACAGCGGCGTGATTCAGGATGTACGGCAGGGCATGATCCCTGCACACATTTACAACGACAAAGAGATCTTCGAGCTTGAAAAGGAGCGGGTCTTTGGTCGCAGCTGGCTTTTCGTCGCCCACGAATCCGAGGTGCCCGAAGCTGGCGACTACGTGGTGCGCCGCGTCCTGGAAGACTCATTCATCATTTCCCGTGATGAACATGGAGAAATCCGGGCACTGTTCAACATGTGCCTTCACCGCGGCATGCAGGTCTGCCGCACGGAGATGGGAAACGCTTCCCACTTCCGTTGCCCGTACCACGGGTGGTCCTACCGTAACGACGGCCGCATAGTCGGACTGCCCTTCCACAAAGAGGCATACGGCGGCGAAGAGGGCTTCAAGAAGCAGGGGCAGACGTTGCTGCCTGCTCCTTCCCTGGGCATCTACAACGGCCTTATCTTCGTCAGCCTGGATCCTGACGCAGAGCCGTTGGAGGACTTCCTGGGTGACTTCAAGTTCTACATGGACTACTACACGAAGCAAAGCTCCGGCGGGATTGAACTGCGCGGGCCGCAGCGGTGGCGGGTCAAGGCCAACTGGAAAATCGGAGCCGAAAACTTCGCCGGCGACATGTATCACACCCCCCAGACCCACACCTCCGTCGTCGAAATTGGTTTGTTCCGCGAACCAAAGGCGGAAAAGCGCAAGGACGGGACAACCTATTGGGCCGGCAACGGCGGCGGAACTACCTACAAGCTTCCCGAAGGAAGCCTGGAAGACCGCCTCCGCTACGTGGGCTACCCGGACGAGATGATCGCCCGCATGAAAGAGCAGTGGAGCCAGGAGCAGCTCGACGTCGTGGGCAAGGACGGGTTCATGGTGTCGGCGGCGTCGGTGTTCCCGAACATGAGCTTCGTGCACAACTGGCCACGGGTCGAAGAAGACTCCGATGAAGTGCTCCCGTTCATCTCCATCCGGCAGTGGCAGCCAATCAGTGAAGACGAGACCGAGATCGTATCGTGGTTCGCCGTCGACAAGAACGCGCCCGAAGAGTTTAAGGCACGTTCCTACAAGGCCTATCTCATGTGCTTTGGCAGCGGCGGCATGTTCGAGCAGGACGACGTGGAAAACTGGGTTTCCTTGACCAGCACCGCCGGCGGCCCGATGGCACGGCGCCTGCTGCTGAACAGCCGCATGGGCATGCTGGAAAACGGACAGAACGTCGTCGAACCCCTGACCCCCGAGCAGTACTCCGGCCCCGGCTCGACCCGCGTCGGATACAGCGAATACAACCAGCGTGAACTGCTCCTGCGATGGGCCAACCATCTTGAACGACCGATGGAAAAAGCGGCCCAGGTGCACGTCGGCAGCAATCCGGTGCAGGACTGTCCGTCTGACACCCCGGATTCTTTCCCGGCTCCCGCTGAGCACAACGGGCACGCCCCGGCAATGACCGTTTCGAAGGAGGGCTAGCCGTGGGTATTGAAGCCGTAACCGAACGCAGCAACAAATCTCTCTCGGAGCAGTCGGTGCTGGGAGGGCACGCCCCCCGTACTCAGAGGACGGGTGACTCCCTGCCGTTCAATGATGAACTTCATCTGCAAGCCCACAAGTGGCTTGTCGATGAATCCTATTTGCTCGACGCACAGGAGTACGACGAGTGGCTGAGCCGCCTCAC